>JAEZLW010000004.1 GCA_023415145.1 Bacillota bacterium
TGAATCTAGCGCGTCTGCCAATTCCGCCATTCCCGCGTGTTGGTGGATGGGGGTGGATTCGAACCACCGAAGTCTGAGACGGCAGATTTACAGTCTGCTCCCTTTGGCCACTCGGGAACCCATCCATGAGGGTCTGTTCAATTGGGAAGGTACCCGGTAACCGCCCCATAAAGGGGATGGAGCTGACGATGGGACTTGAACCCGCAACCTGCTGATTACAAATCAGCTGCTCTGCCAATTGAGCTACGTCAGCACGCTGCTCCTTGTTCAAGGCCCGTAAGGAAAATGGCGACCCGGAAGGGGCTCGAACCCTCGACCTCCAGCGTGACAGGCTGGCATTCTAACCAACTGAACTACCGGGCCATATGGCTGGTGGGCCTTCAGGGACTTGAACCCCGGACCAACCGGTTATGAGCCGGCCGCTCTGACCAACTGAGCTAAAGGCCCATACCGCCAGGGGAAGATGGTGACTCCTAGGGGACTCGAACCCCTGTTACCGCCGTGAAAGGGCGGTGTCTTAACCGCTTGACCAAGGAGCCTTGTGAAATAAAGGGGAGAAGCCATCGTGGTCGGGGTGAAGGGATTCGAACCCCCGGCCCCATGCTCCCAAAGCACGTGCGCTACCAGACTGCGCTACACCCCGTCATACAGCCGCTTTTCATGAGCGACGAAATGTATTGTACACGAAAGCACCTGCATTGTCAAGTGCCTTCCCGCAATTTTTTAGGTGCTGTTATGGCTTGAAATTTCTTGATTTTTTAAGGTTTTCAGCCATGCGATAAGCCTTTGTTGAATACCCGACAGTTCCTCGTCCGGAAAATAGGAATGCCAGGATAAATCCAGCGTGAGCGTGGAAATCTTTGCGTTCACAAGACCTCTTTGCAGCCTTTCCATGCTGCCTGGATGGACGACTTCATCCGCCTTCGATTGGATCAAGAGTACCGGACATTGTATCTTGGAAAGTTCCCGCTCCGTGGCCGCCATCATTCTCAGCAGTTCCACCGCCCGGGGAACGGTAAGCAGGTAACCCAAGGGTGTATAGAAGCGGACGTTGCTTGCCTGGCGATAGGCCTTGGCTACCGGGCTTTGCAGCTTTTCGGGCAATAAGGCCACCTGCAGGTCATTGCTTACGCCCACAAGCCGCATCCTAAGGCGGATTGGCGTTTCCCACAGCACAATGCCATGAGCGGGCCCGGCCTTCAGCGATGCGTTTATGCTGAGCAGCCCGCCCATGGAGTGGCCCATCAGCACCACCTTTTCATATTGCGAAAGACGCTTTGAAAGAGCAGCATTGACTGTTTCCTGCCATTCCCTTTTTGCATGGAGGGCAAAATCCCAGGATTTTTTGCCATGGCCGGGCAACAGCAGCGTTTCCGCCGCAAAGCCCGCCTCGTTTACCGCGCGTACAAGGCCGGTGAATTGTCCCGGTCCGCCCAGAAAGCCATGCACGAATATGACAAGCAATGAAGCGCCCGGTACAGGATACAGCGCGGGCCGGTGAAAACCCTCCACAAGATTCCCTCTTTTCAAGTAGTATATTCTATTGTGATGGTATCATGGGCAGAAAAGGCTGTCAAATATATCCTAATCAATTGTGAAGTTTTTCTTGCAATTCATGACAAGCAATGCTATAATTCCTAATTGGCACATCCTTGCGCTGTACAAAGCTGCAGCGCCATACGTCCATGAGGAGGTGAAAGGTATGAATAGGTACGAAATGACCTACATCATCGACACCGCGCTGGAGGATTCCGCCCGCAAAGAATTGATCGAGCGGTTCACCCAGGTGATCGTGACCAACGGCGGCGAGGTGGAGAAAGTGGATGAAACGTGGGGCAAGCGCCGCTTGGCCTACGCCATCAACTACAAAACCGAAGGCTACTATGTGTTGACCACGTTCAAGGCGTCAGGTGAGGTCCCCCGGGAAATCGAACGCAATCTGCAGATCTCCGACAGCGTGATCCGGTATCTGGTGGTCAAGCTCGAAGAAAAGCGCAGCAATGTGAAGCCCCGCCCCGTGCGTGCGGCCATCCCCGTTGCACCCGCCGCTCCCGCAGCCGTGGAAGCTGTGCAGGAAGCTGCCGCCGACACAGACGCGGTGGAATGACCCCCAAGGGAGGTACATGAGATGAACAAAATCATCCTGATCGGCAACCTTACCCGCGATCCTGAAACGCGCACCACCAGCACTGGCCTTAACGTGTGCTCCTTCACCATCGCGGTCAATCGCCGCCGCAGTTCCCAGAGCGCCGCAAATCAGCCGGAAGCAGATTTTTTCCGCATTACGGCCTGGCGGCAACTGGCTGAACTGTGCCAGAAGTATCTGGCAAAAGGGCGCAAGGTTTGCGTGACGGGCAGTGTCTCCGTGTCCACTTACGAAGGTAAGGATGGCACGACAAGAGCCTCCCTGGAGGTAACCGCTGACGACATTGAGTTCCTCTCCCCCAGGCAGGAGGACGGCGAAGGCCGCGTCTCCTCAGGCAGTCACGGCATGGGAAATAACAATGCCGGGGGCTTTACACAGGTGGATGAGGCCGAGCTACCGTTTTGATAACGCTGCAAGAAGGAGGATTCACCCATGTCTGAAGATCGTGGCGAGAAAAGAGCCCGCCCCCGGGGCCGCAAGCCCCGCCGGAAGGTATGCGGCTTTTGCGTGGATAAGATCGAATTCATTGATTACAAAGACGTCAACCGTCTTCGCCGTTTCACCAACGAGCGCGGCAAGATTTTGCCCCGCCGTATGAGCGGCAACTGCGCCAAGCATCAACGTCAACTGTCCGAGGCCATCAAGCGCGCCCGTGCCATCGCCTTGCTGCCCTTTACGGTCGACTGATTCGAAAAAAAGCCGTCCAAGTGCGTTTGCGCTTGGACGGCTTTTTTTTCGTGGCTGTACGTATCGCCTGTGGGCTAGATTCTGAGATGAATCCCCTCACCCTATCCCACGGCCGGTGAAAAGTGTAAGGAAGCTTGCTTCGCAAGCGGCCCGCTTCCCATCTGGCTCAATTGTCGCGCTGGTTCGCTGTAAAGCCGGGTGATACGATTACAAACGAGGGGGAACATCGGATCCCCTTCGTTGCTCCCCCAGATCATATCTTTCTCAAACGGTCTGGCAACCGAAAGAGATATAAGGCACATTTGCCTTCCTTGACCACAAAGCAATCCACGTCAATACTTTATCGTCAGAAAAGAAGGTATTTTAAGCCGAAAAAGCCGACATTTTTCCTACATTTTCGTTGCTTTTCTATGGAAATCGTAACCAGTTGCAAAATAGGTTTGACTGCCTTGTAATAACCTGGTAAGAAATATGTATGCCCGTCTCCACAAGTGGAAAACACCGCCTGAGAGCGTGGTTTTCCACAGCCTTACACAAAAAATGGCGGTTTACAAAGCCTTTTCCCATGCAAAACTGTGGATAACCATGTGGATAGTGTGGAAATGTAGCCTTGGACAAAGCTTTTGCTTTCATCATCATATACAGCGAAAGCATATCCGGCATATGCAGTGCATACATCCTGCGTGCGTATGCAGATGCTGTCTAAATATCGCGAAAGATAAGGTGTTTTGGATAACACTCAACCTATGCGGCTTTGCATGCAATAGTTGCATACGTGCATTTGCGCATGTTCATGCGGACATAGAGGAAGGGAAAAGGGCATAGGATAGCAGCGGGAAAGGATGTGGAAAAAGTGCGCAAACGGCGTCACGATTTCGTAAAACGCCGGCTTTTTACATTGTGCCTCTGCGGTGCTTTTCTTGTTTTGCTGGTGGGCGTGGAAGGATATCTGCAAACCGCAAGAGGCCCTTTCCCACCGCGGCCGGCAGTGCCGGCTCACCCTGCGCAAAACGTGGTGGCTCAAAGTGATTTGCCCCTCAGCGGCCAGGTGATCTGCCTGGACCCCGGTCATGGCGGGTATGACGGGGGTGCAAGGGCGCGGGACAGCGGTATTTGGGAAAAGATCATCAACCTGGCCGTTGCCCAGAAAACCGCCTTGGTACTGGAGGGGCTGGGTGCCCGGGTGGTACTCACGCGATCGGCAGACTATGCGCTGTGCGACGAGGAAAGGCCCAAAGGCAGCACCAAAAAGCGCCAGGACATGGAGCGGCGTGTGCAGTTGATCAAGGATGAAGGCGCTACGATGGTGATCAGCATCCATATGAACGAGTTCCGCAGCCGCAGCCAGTCAGGCCCGCAGGTTTTTTACCGCAAAGGCAAGGAGGATGGCCGTCTGCTGGCGGGGATCATGCAGCAGGCGCTGGTCGAAGGCCTGTCACCCAAACGCAACCGGGTGGCTACTTCAGGGGATTTTTATATATTGACGCTGGATATCCCCTCCGTGCTGGTGGAGTGCGGTTTTATTTCCAATGCCGAAGAGGAGAGACTGCTTCTCTCGGATGAGTATCAAAAGAAAGTAGCCAAGGCCATCGCGGCAGGGGTGGCGGAATATGTTCAGTTGGCCAACAGGCTTACGGAAAGCCAGCCTTAGCTGTTAAAGTATTGTTCTCTTTCGTCCCGAAAGAGAACCAGAAAGGGGCGGGGGAGTCTTGATCCTCCCCCTTATCCATCTGGCTCAATCAGCGCATTACTCGCTGCCGCTCGTACTGCTTGTTTCGCCAGCCTCCTCCGCCTCGCTTCATCCGCCACAGGCGGCGCTTCGGCTTCGGAGCCCCACAAACGCCCAATTAGTGGCGTGCTTCGCACGCGTATTAACTCGGATGAGCGGCTAGCATGCTTAAGACTAGGATGTATAGAATCGGCAACTGAATAAAAAAAGCTGCCCCTCTATTCTTACATAGTTTGGAAGGGGCAGATTTTTATGCCTTACCCGTTATAGGGATTCCAAAGGGACAGGTCCCTTTGGCGGTGGGGCTCGGGGAGGCGGAGCCTCCCCATCGTTCCTTACGCTTTTCCGTTGCAGCCAAGGACGTTGACGATCTTGTGGCGCACCATGTCGCGCAGGGCGGTGCGGGCATCGGTCAGATACTGGCGGGGATCGAAATGGTCGGGGTGCTCGGCAAAGTGCTTGCGCAAAACGGCGGTAAAGGCCAGGCGCAGGTCACTGTCGATGTTGATCTTGCAAACAGACATCTGGGCGGCTTTGCGCAGCATGTCTTCCGGTACGCCCTGAGCGCCGGGCATGCTGCCGCCGAATTCATTGATCATGTCCACATACTCGGGGATGACGGAGGAAGCGCCGTGGAGCACGATGGGGAAGCCGGGCAGCTTTTGCGCCACCTTCTCCAGTATGTCAAAGCGAAGCCGGGGTTCACCCTTGAACTTGAAAGCGCCGTGGCTGGTTCCGATGGCGATTGCCAGGCTGTCTACCCCGGTGCGGGATACGAATTCTTCCACTTCGGCCGGATCGGTATACCGTGCGTCGTCGTCGCTGACGGCCACCGCGTCTTCCACGCCGGCCAGGCGGCCCAACTCGCCTTCCACGGTCACGCCACGGTCATGGGCGTAATCCACCACTTTTTTGGTAAGGGCAATGTTTTCTTCAAAGGAATGATGGCTGCCGTCGATCATGACGCTGGTGAAGCCGCCGTCGATGCAGCTTTTGCAGGTTTCAAAATCGGCGCCGTGATCCAGGTGCACCACCAGCGGCAGGTCCGTATCCAGGAGGGCTGCCTCGATCATCTTCATCAGATAGACGTGCTTTGCGTACTTGCGGGCACCGGCGGAAACCTGCAGAATCAGCGGCGCGTTTTCCAGCTTGCCGGCCTCGGTGATCCCCTGGATGATTTCCATATTGTTGACGTTAAAGGCGCCTATGGCATAACCGCCTTCGTATGCCTTGCGGAACAATTCCTTCGTGTTGACAAGTGGCATGCAAATAATCCTCCTTGCGTCGATTCAACCTATTATATCAAAGGTTTTCCTTTTTGAACAGCGTTCCGCGCGCATTTGTCAAATTCCTCACAAGTTGTACGGGTTGTAAAACCACGCTGGGCGGCTTGCTTTGCGGAGGAAATGGATGGTATAATCTACATGGTAACACAGGCTGAAGGAGACTATCCATGTCAATAACAAAAAGGCTGCTGGGGGTGCTTGCAGCGCTGATGCTGCTTTTGGGCGTTTTGCCTGCGGCTATGGCCGCGGACAAGGTGCTCTATACGGCTTTGACTCCCAAAACCGGCATCATGCGGGAGAAAAAGAGTGAAACGGCAAAGGTCGTGGCTCGTATCCCTGAGAATAAAACAGTTGAGATTTTAGAGGTGGACCCTGAATGGGTTCGGATTCGATACGCAGGGAAAACAGGGTACCTGGTGCGTGAGCGCATTCACAAGGTCACGCCGGTAGACCCTGTGAACACGCCGCCCTATGGTGTTTTCAAACACACCTACATGGCTGTGACAGCGGATGTAACGCCCGTATTGGAAGCACCGCAAGCAGACGCTAAAGCGGAAATCACGCTGCAGATGGGGGCGAAGCTTAGTATATTGGACATCACAGACGGCTGGGCCCGCATTCCCTTCAAGCGCACATATGGATATGTGGATACCCGCCTGCTTAAAGAACTCACGCCCGTATCGCCCACCGATACACCGGTTAGTGCGGTAACCCCAATTGCGGCCTTTACCTCCTTCTATAATGTGGCTGAAACAGCTTCCAACATTGGCCGTATGACGAATATCAAGGTGGCATGCGAAAAGCTGAACCGCATATTGGCTCCCGGGGAGGAACTGGACTTTAACAATCAAATCGGTCCATTCACCCGGGGCAATGGCTACAAGGACGCACCTGTCCTGATAAATGGCACCGTATCGCTGGGCTCTGGCGGAGGAACTTGCCAGGTATCCTCCACTTTTTACAATGTCGTGCTGCAGCTGCCCGAAATATCCGTGTTATACCGGCGGCCTCACGGTCCCAGCGGCGCCAAATATCTCCCCCACGGGGTGGACGCGGCGGTAGGGAATGATAGTCTGAACCTTCTGATCCGCAACGACTATGATTTCCCCATCCGCGTGGAGGCCAGCGCGCAGGATGGTGCGCTGTTCATGTGCATTTACAAGCAATGAGGCGCAACAATGCTTTATGAAAGTGTGATATTGGGCCGGTTTCAAAGCCGGCCCAACCGTTTTGTGGCCCATGTGCGCTTGGAAGGGGAAACGATTGTCTGCCACGTAAAAAATACGGGCCGGTGCCGGGAGCTGTTTGTGAAGGACGCGAAGGTGGTGCTTGCAAAAAGCGGCAACCCTGCCCGCAAGACGAAGTATGACGTGATCGCCGTCTACAAAGGGGACAAGCTGATCAACATCGACAGCCAGGCGCCCAATCAGGTGTTTCGGGAATGGGCGGAGGGCGGAGGATTTTTGCCTGACGCATCCATGATCCGCCCGGAATATACATATGGGCAGTCGCGGCTGGATTTTTATGTTCAGGCCGGGGATAAACGCTGCCTGGTGGAAATCAAAGGCGTCACGCTGGAGGAGGACGGGCACGCCTGCTTTCCCGACGCACCGACCCTGCGGGGCGTTAAGCATTTACGGGAGCTTGCGGCGGCGGTGCATGATGGATACGAATGCTATGTGATTTTTGTAATCCAAATGTGTGGTGTGCATTGTTTTTCGCCCAATGAGGCCACCGATCCAAATTTTGCAAAAGAACTGCGCCAAGCGGCGGAAGCGGGAGTTCATGTGCTGGCGTATGACTGCCGCGTGACGGAGGATTCTCTCGTTATGGGGGAACCGGTTCCCGTTTTTGTATGATGTTATATGTATGATTTGGCTGTTAAGAGTTGCCGTTGCGAAAAACCTCAAAGATATGTTAGCATAAGTCCTGAAAAGGAGGTGTCTGCATGGGCAGAAGGTTCCTGCTAATCACTCTCAGCCTTTTGTTTGTGCTGACATGCACGCTGGCGGAGGAAGGGTCTCCCCCCTTTACGACGCCCGCAGCGACACAGCCGGAAATGGCGCAGATTGAGGCAACGGCTATGCCGCAGGCGACGGAGGCTCCGGAAACATCATTTGTGGAGCTTTTGCTGTCCGTGGCCATCGAAGAACTGGGATATACGGAAAAGAAAAACGGGTATACGAAATACGGCGACTGGTCCGGGGATCCATATGCCGAATGGTGTGCGGAATTTTTGTGCTGGGCTGTGAATCAAACCGACAAGCGCTACGGTACAGACCTTCTGAAGGAGCAATATCCCCTGTACAGCGGCAGCAATGTGGGTCGCGATTGGTTTATTGCAAGAGGCCGTTATGTGGACAGGAAGGGTTCCATCGACGATTGGGGTACCCAATGGTTCCCCGGCAAGCAAGCGCCTATGCTCCGGGATGAATACATTCCCCAGCCGGGTGACTGGATGTGGTTTACCTGGCGTAACGGGCGGGATACCGATCATGTGGCCATGGTGGAGTATACCAGTGTGAACGAAGCGGGCGAAGTGGTGATACATGCCATCGAGGGCAACAACCCTTCCAAGGTGGCCAGAAAAGAATATATGCTATCTGATCCTACCATTCTGGGCTACGGCACCGTGAAGGAGGTGGCGGAAGTTACCATGCGCCCTGGCAACAAGGGGGAAAAGGTGCGCCAGCTTCAAGCCAAACTGCAGGAGCTTTCCCTGATCAAGCCGGAGGACATTGACGGCGTGTTTGGCGGCAAAACCACTGTGGCCATCCGTGCCTTCCAAAAGGAGCATATGCCCGGCAAAAAGGTTTCCGGTATCGCGGACATGGAGACACAGTTTGCCATACTGGAGGAAATCGAGAACAGGCTGGACGGCGATCCTGCAAACTGGATTGTAGCCAGCGACGGCGGCTGAAAGAATAGTATAAAAAGGGCTGTCTCAACGCGAAGAAAGCGCGTTGGGGCAGTCTCTTTTTATCTATGTCCGGCAAGACAGCAATATCATTCTTAGTGAAATGCTTTACTTCGGGTAAATTTTCACTATAATTTGTCATACCAAATACGCGGAGCGGCCTTAATGATTGGGAAAACACGTCTGGAACATGCAGCGAAGATTACACAAATAAAAGCCAAGGAGGGTGAAAATGCCGCCATACTTTGGGATGCATCTTCAACGAAAAATAGGTTGTTTGCCTGAAAATTATGTGGCGCAAATCTACGCCGCCATTATGGGCTTTGGATGCCCTTTCAGAAGCGGATATGGACGGTTTCACGAAGACGCAACGTACGAGGACATTGTGTGCTGGAACCAAACGAAACTGCAGCAGGGCTTTAAGTTGGGCCATACGGAGCACTGCCGCAATGATTATATGCAAATTTTGTTTGATTCCCAGGTTTTCAGCGAAATGCGGGGATTTTGGTCATATGATGAATCTGAGATTAGCTTTAGCCTGATCATTCCTGAATACGATGTCCTGTATTGTGACGGGAACAGTAAAGAACGTGAAGCCAGAATATCCTATTTGCGCATGCTAGGGATAAGAATATGGGAAACAGGTCTGGTGAATGTGATCCAAACCAGCTTGGAGATAGATGGTTATTACAATATGGACAGGGTTCTCGCCGGTGAAAATGTGATAACCCGTCCTTTTGCGGTCATTCCAAGGGATGCTTTGAAGCATTTCAAGAACACGTATTTTGAGGGTATGGTTGATGTGGTGAATAATGGTGTCTTATTGGTAAAGGACAAGGACCTTTGGAACCGGAGCCTTGAGGCGGCCTGCCGGGAGTATGAGCGGTACCGCCGCTCAAGACATTTTTGAGACGTTCAGAATACTGTTTTCAGTATGGCCGCCTAAGTAAACGATAACCAAATGAGCAAAATACCCCGAAAAAAAGTCTGTCCCAACGCGCTTGACCCGCGTTGGGACAGCTTTTTATGCCCCTGTTTCCCTGGTATAGTTCAGCAGCCCGCCGGATAACAGCATACCCCGCTGGCGGCTGGATAAAGGTAGCGTTACCTGAAACTTGGTTCCCGTTGTTTCATTGACAAGGGTGAATGCTTCCGCTCCGCTTTCCATCTGCTTTCTGGCATCGGGGAAAGTAATTACATCGCCCTGGCTGATTTTTTCATAATCAGAGACATCTGCAAACGTCAGCGGTAGAATGCCGTTGTTGATGAGATTGTCCTTGTGGATGCGTGCGAAGGAGGCCGCGATGATGCCCTTCACCTGCAGATACAGGGGGACAAGCGCGGCGTGCTCCCGGCTGGAGCCCTGGCCGTAGTTTTGTCCCGCTACCAAAAAGCCGCCGCCAGCCGCCTTGGCACGCTTGGGAAAATCGGGGTCAACGGGCGTTAAGCAATAATCTGCCAGGTAGGGAATGTTGCTGCGGTAAGGCAGCAACTTGGCGTTGGATGGCATGATGTGGTCGGTGGTGATATTGTCTTCCATTTTGATAAGCACCGGGCCGGACAGGTTTTTGGCAAGCGGTTTGTTTACGGGGAAGGGATGAATGTTGGGGCCGCGTACCACCTCCACCGTATCCTCCTGTCCTGCTTCCGCTGGGGACAGGATGAGGTTATCGCTTATCAGGAATGATTCCGGCATGGAAATATGAAGGTTTACGTTCAGTTCCCTGGGGTCGGTGAGCACACCGTTTATGGCGGTGGCTGCCGCCACCTCGCAGCTTGTAAGGTATACCTGGGCGCTTTTTGTTCCGGAGCGGGCGTAGAAGTTGCGGTTGTTGGTGCGTACGCTGACGGCGTCGGTGGCGGGGCTTTGGCCCATGCCGATGCAGGGTCCGCAGGCGCACTCCAGGATGCGGGCGCCAGCACGAATCAAATCGGCCAGCGCGCCGTTTTCGGCCAGCATGGAAAGCACCTGCTTGCTGCCGGGGGAAATCACCAGGGATACGTTCGGGTGCACTGTTTTTCCCTTTAGGATGGCGGCCACACGCATCATGTCCAGGTAACTGGAGTTTGTGCAGGAGCCGATGCATACCTGGTTCACATGAATGGGGCCGATTTCCCGGACGGGTGCCACGTTGTCGGGCATGTGGGGCCGGGCTGCCAAAGGCTCCAAAGAGCTTAAGTCGATGGCAAGCATTTCATCATAAACCGCATCCTCATCAGCGGAAAGGGGGACGAAGTCCCCTTCCCGGCCCTGGGCGCGCAGGAAAGCGCGTGTAACTTCATCACTGGGGAAGATGGATGTGGTTGCCCCTAGCTCTGCTCCCATGTTGGCAATGGTTGCCCGCTCCGGCACGGAAAGCGACAAAACGCCTTCCCCCGTATACTCCAGCACCCGGCCTACACCGCCCTTTACCGAAAGCTTGCGCAGCACTTCCAGTATGATGTCCTTGGCGGCGACATAGGGCGGCAGTTTGCCCGTAAGCTGAACCCTGAGTACCTTGGGACAACTGACGTAGTAAGCGCCGCCGCCCATGGCAACCGCTACATCCAGCCCGCCGGCGCCTATGGCGATCATGCCCAGCCCGCCGCAGGTGGGGGTGTGGCTGTCGCTGCCCAACAGCGTCTGGCCTGGGATGCCAAACCGCTCCAAATGCACCTGGTGGCAGATGCCGTTGCCCGGCTTGGAGCAATATATGCCGTGCTTGTTTGCTACGGTTTGAATGTATTTGTGGTCATCGGCGTTTTCAAAGCCGGTTTGAAGTGTGTTGTGGTCAATGTATGCCACGGATTTTTTGGTGCGCACACGTGTGACGCCCATGGCCTCGAACTGCAGGTACGCCATTGTGCCCGTAGAGTCCTGGGTCAATGTCTGGTCGATTTTAATGGCGATTTCCTGTCCGGGGATGAGGTCTCCGGATGCAAGATGGGCCGAGAGTATTTTTTGCGTCAGGTTCATGATGTCCTCCGTTGCGCATTCAGTCATGTTTTTTGGATACAGGGATAATGGTTGAAGTATACGGAAGATGCAAGTGCCTGTCAAGGCAGTTTGGGCAAAAGTGCACGAAAGAAACAAGCGGAACATGGCAGAAAATGGTGACGAAACAAAGCATTTTCCTGTTGCGAAAGGATGGGCAACCCTGTATACTGGAAAGGTGATTCCTTTTTCATGTACTGTTGTGTCAATGGACGGGAACTAAATTTAATGTGCAGGGATGGGTAGAAGTATGCTGCAAAAGCCAAACACCAGGGACTGGTTTGCTTACGCGGTCGGTTTGCTTTTTGTGGCGTTGGGTACGGCGCTGTACGCAAAAAGCGCCATGGGAATGGCTGTGGGCTCTTCCCTGGCGTATGTGGTCAGCAGAAAATTTTTGTTTTTAAGCTTAGGCGAATGGACCTATGTGGTGCAGGGGCTGACGATGCTCTCCATGATCTTCATCGTGCGCCGAGTCAAGGTGGATTATCTGGCATCTTTTCTGACTTCGGTCATAGCGGGATACATGATCGATTTTTTTGTCTTCTGTTTTCGGGGCCTTCCAGCCGATGCGCTGCCGCTGCGTATTCTTTACTATTTGATGGGCTACCTGATTTTGACCTGCGGCGTTGGGGTGCTTATGCTGACAAAGCTGCCCATAGCGCCCTTCGATATGTTCCTACGGGAAGTGAGCCACTACAAAAGCATGAGCATACTGAAGGTCAAGCTTCGCTTTGACATGACGGTGCTGTTGGTGGGGCTGATCCTGTCATTTGTGCTGTACGGCAGCCTGGAGGGCATCGGTTTGGGTACTTTCTTTGCCGCCATCTCCAACGGCCCTACCATACAGTGGATGCGCAAGCGCTGGCTGCGCATTCTGGACAGAATTCCGGTCATGCGCGCGTCGTAAACTCTTCGAAAAAATGACGGAGTCATTTTTCTGATTCTTCACATTTTGCTTGCAGTCCGATGCATCGGCCTGCGGTCAGCAAAATGTGTAAGGTATGTTTGCTTCGCAAACCCCCGCCCGCGTAGGCTATGCCAGGCGAGACGATTGCAAATGAAGGGGTTCCGCTCCATCTGGCTCAATCGGCGCAATGCTCACATTCCGCAAGCTCAATGGTCGCTCCGGTTCGCTACCGCTCCCAGCTCTCCCTTTCGCTTGATTCATCCACCCGACCCATTTCCGCCACTGGCGGGGGCCGGGTTCCTTCACCGTTCGCACTGCTTGTTTCGCCAGCCTCCTTCACCTCGCTTCATCCCTCCATCTGGCTCAATTGTCGCACTGCTCACATTCGTTCGCACTGCTCTGTTTCGCCAGCCTCCTCCGCCTCGCTTCACCCGCCACAGGCGGCGCTTCGGCTACGGAGCCACAGGCGGTGCTTTGGCTACGGAGCCTTCATTGCATGCCTGGAAATTTGTCCCCACTTTTTCTTCAACCTAATGTGCGCTTCATAATCGTGCATTTTAGAATGCTTCCGGCAGCGGATAATCCTCGAGATATTCTTCCATCAGCCCGCACTCGTCGATGAGCTTGAACAGCGTGTAGCGGGTGCGGTAATCCTTGGCGCAATGCATGGATACGTTTAATAGCGGTTCGTCTACATAAAGCTCCGCCGGTGTCATGGGTGCGCCCAGTTCCTGCATGGCTTTGCGGATTCTCTCAAAAGAAGGCAGGCCAAGGAGCACTTCCTTCAATTGTGAGAAGTTTGCCTGCGCCGCTTTAATGCGCCGCAATTGCTCCTCCCAGGATAAAAAGTCGCCGGGATTGTCTTTGATTATGGCGTTTGCCGCTTCTTCCCCATAGGCAAAGCGAAGCCACTTTTCCCGCTCCTCCCGGCCTTGGCGCCGGGCTTTTATTTTGTCAAGGTCCAGCTTTGACAAATCCTCCTTGGCAAAACGCAGGAACAACGGCCAGCATAAAAGCGTGGCCACTCCCACAGAAGCGCCGTGGGCTGGAGGATGGTTGCCGCGCAAAAGCTGCATCATCTCCCAGTAATGGGCGACGTTGTGCTCTACCGAGGCCACGGCCCTGGTATGGCCCACAATCATGATGGTGACACCGGAAAGAAGCAGCGCTTCAATCAGTATGCGGATGCCCTTTTCCGTTCTTTTGAGAATTTCGCCTACGTTCTCCATCAGTTTGTTCACGGCGTCCAGCACAATCTGGCCGCACACCGGGCAGTACTTTTCTCCATGGATGATATTGCCGATCATCCAATCGACCCTGGCAATGTATTTGCCCAACACGTCCCCCACCCCGGATTGCACCATGGACAGGGGAGCAGTGCGCAGGATGTCAAGATCGCATACGATGATCTCGGGGCAAACGCCCGCTCGGTGGATTTTGACGCCGCGCAACAATAGCGGAGCCACAACAGAGGTATACCCGTCCATGGAAGGCGCGGTACCCACGCTCACAAAGGGCATTTTTAGACGCGTGGCGTTTACACGGGTGGTATCGGTAATGGAACCGGAGCCCACGCTTATCAGAAACTGCGTTTCTGGCTGGATGGACAATAACACCTCGCCGCAGGCCCGCTCGTCCGGGTCCATGGCATGTTCTCTTCGGATCACGCAGGGGATGACGGAAAAGCCGGCGGCCACAAGGCGGCGTTCTGCTTCCCGCCCGGCGATTTCATACGTGTTGTTGTCAGCCACCAGCACGCAGTGGGTGCCCAGATTCCGCGCTTTGATGTAATCCGGCAAGTTTTTAATCAGGTTTGTACCCACATAAATATCCTGGGTGGGCGTTTGATGGTCGCAGGGGTAATCGCAAGCAAGGCCCGACAGGTGCAGTTTGTTGGACGCGTCGTAGCCAATGGTCACGGGCATAGCATTCGTCTCCTTCTCGTGCCATAACCTCCCGCCCAACATTTGCGGGAGCGTGTACAGCAGGCTGTTCATTTTTCTTTCGCTCATTGTTTGGTGTTTTCCTGCCGGATTATCGGCAGAAGAAGGGATGCGGCAAGACATGGCGGCCTAATGATACGCATTCTTCGGGGATGGCGCAAAAGGAGATCGCGGATAGGAACACAAAATCATGAGGTTAGAATAGTATGAAGCGGAGAGGGTCTCCAAATCTAAGTAAGGTGATGTCTATATGATACAAGATAGATGCAACGGGTATTACCCCAACATGGGATATGATGGTTATGCCGAACCCGGTACCGATATCGTAGCGCAGAGCGATTCGTACGGAAAATGGCCAAAGCCCGTATGTGACAGGCAGGTAGCCTTGAACGCTTCCAGCGGCGGCGCCGGCCCCCTACCCATAATCACGACTCTGCTGGCCAGCCCTATCAATGTTGTATCCACCTCCATTGATACCACCGGGATGGGCAATACAAACAACCTGCTGACATTCACCAGCACGATCAGCCTTCCCTTGGGAATTTCCGTTACGCTGAACTTCCAGATCACACGCGTGTTCAACAACGGATCCCCCTTGAATGTCGGTTCCACCTATACGTTCTCCACGGCGGTTGTCGTACTGGAGTCGGAGTCCTTCAGCTTCCAGTTCATGGATGCGAATGTACCGGAAGGCTATTACACCTACTCGGTGAGCCTGTCGACGAACTCCATCGTCGATGTTACGCCGGGCGCTACGGTCAACAATGCTGTTCTCAGCGTGCTTGCCGTTGCTGTCTGATCGAATTTGGGACAGACAAAAAGAACATTCCCCGCAGCCGGGACAGCCGCGAGACGGCTGCCCGGCTATTAATTTCGAGAAAATGACGAAGTCATTTTCTCGAGTTTGCACGATTCACTTGTGAGCTTTCTACGCCATCCTTCGCTTTGCTCGGCTAGCGTAAAGCTCACGGCCAGTGAATCGTGTAAGGAAAGCTTGCTACGCAAGCACCCCGCCCGACCGGCAAAGCCGGTCGAGACGATTACAATTGAAGGGGCATAGCCCCTTCAATGCATCCCCGGAGATTTGTCCGCCTTAACCATCATACGCCTTCTTTAAGGCGGCGATGTCCAGCTTTTTCATTTGCAGCAAGGCTTCCATCATCCGCTCTGATTTTTCGGGATCGGAGCCATTCATCAACTCGTTGATCTCAATGGGAGTAACCTGCCAGGATACGCCGAATTTGTCCTTCAGCCAGCCGCACTGCTGCGCATTCGGATCGCCGCCCTCGGTCAGCTTGTCCCAGTAGTAGTCGGCTTCCTCCTGGGTATCGCAGTTGATAATGAAGGAGATGGCTTCGTTGAACGTGAAGACGGGGCCACCGTTGAGTGCCAGAAAATCCTGTCCGTCCAGTTTGAATTCCACGGTCATTACAGTGCCTTCCGCCATGCCGTGGATATCATGGCCCGCCTTGCCATAGCGGGTGATGCTGCCTATGGACGAGTTTGGAAAAACGGACGTATAAAATCGTACCGCTTCCTCCGCCTGTGAGGCAAACCACAGGTTGGATACGATTCTTTGTATCTTGCCGGCCATATTTTGCCTCCTTTTCATGATAGCCATTCATAGGATTAACCCGAAGACCCCAGGGAAAAGCCCTGCTGATAATATACCAGAAAAAGCCGATGATCAAACAGGAGGCAAGGAAAGCCAAAAGCCCTCCCGGATAATGTCTCCGGAAGGGCTTTTGGATTATTTGGCGTTGGTTGCTTAGTTCCCGGGCAGCGCTGTGCAGCTTCCGCCGCAGACGGGGCATGTTTCGCTGTTACCCTGCATTCTGTTTTGGCGGCCACGCTCTGCCATCCGGCGGTTGATCATACCTCCGCGGCCCATGCCACTGCCCATACCGCGACCCATACCGCTGCGCTGTGATACGCGGAGGAAGGCGTTTTGATGGTTCTGGGATCTGGTCTTTAGCGCAGTGAATACGGTACGCAGGCTGTCGGGCAGGTTATCCTGAGCAAGGAAGGAATCATACAGGCCGGTGCTTTTCTCCGCCAGCAATGCGGCGGCGGCATGGGCTTCCTCCAAAGAGGCCGGGGCTTTCAACTGGCCGGCAAAAGTGTTCTCAGGCACGGCAAAGCCATAGGCTTCCAGGAGCGCAGTCAAAGTGGCTGCATGGTTGCTTCCGGCCCACGCTGGCCTGTTCATGCGGGCTTTCGCTTGAAAAGCATCCGCCACTTGCGTGTACAGGGCCTGGGTTTCATATTCGTTTTGAAGGGCCAGGGTGAGCATTTCTTCGATGGTATAGGTCTTTTCAGGGGCGGGTGCAACCTCGGCGAAAGCCAGCACGGGGATTGTAAAGGCCAGGATCAGGGCCAATACGGCAGCCATCTTCTTTGTGGTCTTCATGAAATATCACCTCTTTCTTAATGTACAGCGGTTTTTGCTGTAACCTAACGATACCTTGAAGATATGGCAAAAGTTTGTTTTTTCAAATGAAATTCCATGGCATGTCGCAAAGGGACATGATTGGAAGACACACTTTTGCCACAAGAGGGCGGTATGCTGTGCTATAATGAAAGAAAAGCGGAGGGGCGTATGGCGCACATACTGATTGCGGACGATCACCGGCAGATTGCTTCCATATTGGAAGAATACGTAAAAAAAGAAGGCCATACGCCCCATGTGGCATCGGATGGCCAGGAAGCGCTGGATTTGTTTTCAAGCATCAGTCCGGATGCGGTGCTGTTGGATGTGATGATGCCCAAGCTGGATGGATTTGCGGTCTGCCGGGAGATTCGAAAAACCTCCACCGTTCCCATCATCATGATCACGGCCAGAGGCGAGGATTTTGAGAAGATCATGGGGCTGGATATCGGTGCGGACGATTACATTGTCAAGCCCTTTTCGCCGGGGGAGGTCATGGCCCGCATCCGTGCCGTGTTGCGCCGGATTGACAAGGCCCAGGGAACACCCAAACAGACTTTTTCCTTTTCGAACCTTTTCATCCGCCTGGACGATTATACTGTGCACGTGGATGGACGGGAGGTGGCGCTGACCAAAAAGGAACTGGAAATCCTGTGGACGCTGGCCACCCACAAAAACAAGGTTTTTTCACGGGATAACCTGCTGGAAAGCTTGTGGGGATACGATTATTTCGGCGACAGCCGCACGGTGGATTCCCATATCAAGCGGCTTCGGTCCAAGCTGGAGCCCTTTCATCCCAAAGGCTGGGAGATTCGTACCATCTGGGGCGTAGGGTACAAGTTTGAGGTGAAGACGGATGAAAAATAGGATTGCGCTCAAGCTCATGGCCTGCTTTGCGGCAGCTTTGCTGGTCTTTGCGCTGCTCATCGGCGCACTGTTTCAGACGCTGTTCACGCGCCATACCTTAACTGTTCAAAAGGAAGAGCTGAAGCAGCGGGCCGAGGCCATGGCCAGGACGCTGACCTCCTATCTTGACAGCCCGGTCCTCAGAACCATGATGGGCGGACAGGGCCGGTACGGCATGTATCTGCGCATGCTGAATGATATCGCCATGACGGATGTGTGGATCGTCGATGAGGACCTGCAGCTATTGACGGCGCGGCAAAGGCCAGCGCTACCGCCTGTGTACAGCGATCTGCCCGAGGATGCGGAAACGTTGGTGGCTCAGGTGTTTGAAGGAAAAATTCCCTTCAGCGAGGGGTTCAGCAGTTTGCTGGGAGCACCCACCCTGACAGTCGGCGCGCCGATTTACATTGGCGAAAAGGTGGTTGGTGCGCTACTTATTCATGATGCCGTATCGGGCATGCGGGAGGCCTCAGACCAGGGGATGAAAATACTTTTGTACAGCACAGGCGCAGCGCTGCTGATATCGGTGATCCCTGCACTGCTGATGTCCGTGGCGTTTGCCAGGCCGCTGAACCGCATGAAAATAACAGCCCAGCTATTGGCCGAGGGAGAGTATGACATTAAGACCGGCGTCAGTCAAAAGGATGAGATCGGCAAGCTGGCCAGGGCTATCGATATATTGAGCGTGAAGCTTGGACAAGCGCAGAAGGAAAGAGAACAGCAGGAGCAGTTGCGCAGGGATTTCCTGGCCAATGTGTCCCATGAGCTGCGCACGCCAGTTGCCGTATTGCGCGGCTCCCTGGAGGCACTCAATGACGGCGTGGTGACCGAGCCCAATCAAGTGGAAAGTTATCACCGACAGATGCTGAAGGAAACCCAGGGATTGCACCGGCTGGTGAACGATCTGATGGACTTAAGCCGCCTGCAAAGCGCAGAATTCTCCATGGAGAGTTCCGTGATCAGCATGAACGAGGTACTTTCGGACGCGCTGCGCAGCGCCGGGCAGATGGCCGGAGAGAAAGAAATACGAATCCTGCGGAATTTCCCCTCCGAACCTGTGATGTTTCACGGCGATTACGGACGGCTTAAGCAAATGTTTTTAATTGTGCTGGACAATGCGGTCAAGTTTTCGCCTTCGGGCAGTACGGTGCATGTGAAGCTTACAGATAAGGAAGCATCGATCCGTGATGAAGGCCCCGGCATCGGTCCTGATGAGCTGCCCTACATTTTCGAACGCTTTCGCAAGGGAAGAGCAGAGGAAAACCGCCAGGGCTCCGGTCTGGGCCTGGCTATTGCCAGGCAGATCGCCAACCGTCACGCCATGCAAATAAACGTACATAGCACGCCGGGAGAAGGCACGGCATTTGTGTTCAGGTGGTGACAATGCAGGCATATACAATGCATCATCCATTTCAATGTGTCTCATGCATCATTGTAATTGTTGACATTTATTGCTTCTTTCCACTATACTGACATACAGATTGTTCTTATTTTATTGAATTCATAGTGGAGGCTTCCTTTGGATACGCGCATGCGTTTTGGCAAGATTGTCGTATTCTTTTATGTTCTGTGCATATTGGCCTTGCTGCTGGCAGAGAATGACCTGGTTTATGAGAATGATACGCTTCTTCTTTTTTGCAACATCATTTTTACAGGCCTCATCCCCATTATTATCGCGATTGTTGCTGGCTACGCCTATGTGCAAAACAGCGGTGTCAATGCGCTGTTTATGAGTTGCGGCATGTTGGTCATCGGCCTTGGGTCGGCCATTACGGGTGCCTTTAATCTTCGTCCCGAATCCGCCAACATATCGGTGACGATGTACAACGCCTGTGCGTTCTTTGGCGCTGTCTTTCAGTTTGCCGCATCCGAGAAAGCATATCTTTTACGGTCGGAAAAGGGCAAATATCGCATACTAAAACTGGTGCTGGCTTTTTCCGGAGTGTGCCTGTTGGTGATGGGCCTTATGGTTGCCGCCTTGAATGGATGGACGCCTCCGTTTGTTGACCAGGAAGGATCTACAAGGCTCAGGGACGCGGTGCTTTGGCTGGCCATTGCTTTCTTTTTTAGCGCATACCTGCAAATGAACAGGCAGTATAAAATTTACACGGCAGAATACTTGTTTTGGTATGCCCTTTCCCTTTTGTTGATAGCGCTTGGATTAACGGCCGTCTGTGTATCGGGAAGACCGGAAACCGCCCTTGGCTGGGCTGGAAGGTCTGCCCAGTATATGGGTGCTGTCTGTGCGCTCATTTCCATCTCCTATGCGGCTTATACGGCAAAAAAGTGCAGCAGCTTACTGCCTGCCATCATGGCTGATTTCTTTGCCGGTGACAAGGATAACTATATCAGCCTCGCGGAACATGCTGCCGTAGCAGTCATCACGGCGGATAAGGCAGGCCGGATATTTTTTGTCAATTCTGCCGCTGCCCGGTTGTTGCATTATGAAAAAAAGGAACTGTTCCGAACCTCGTTTTTCGGGATGCTTCCAGAGCCTTACGGGAGCCTTATCCGGCGGGATTTTGACGGTTATGCCACCGGCAGAACAAGCGAGCTTGCGACGCCTGTGGAAATGGAGATCACCGGCAAGGAAGGTGATCATGTTCCCGTTGAAATTGCAGCGGCATATCATGCGCTGTCTGCCGGGTTCGCCTGCACTTACATTCTCTATGATATGTCCGAGCGCAAGCAGGCAGCAAAGGCCCTGCTTCAAAAGGAAACGCTTCTTCAGGCCATCCTTGAGGGCACCGAGGATCCCGTTTTCCTCAAGGATGCCAAAAGCACAATCCTGATGGGCAACAGGGCGTTAAGCCTGGCCATGGGCATGCCCCTGGAGCAGATCATCGGCAAAACGGATGCGCAGGTATTTGCAGATCATGAAATGGCAAGGCAGCTCATGGAGAATGACATGCGCATCCTTGCATCCGGTACGCCACAGTCATTGGAGGAGGTTGTTCCGACGCCTGAGGGAGTAAGAACGTATCTGTCCACCAAAACGCCGTGGCTGAATGAAAGAGGGGAATCTCAGGGAATCATTGGGATTGCCCATGATATCTCACAGAGAAAGGCGATGGAGACAGAACTTCGCCGCAAGTCGGTGGAATTGGAGGAAAAGAACAAGCTCATTACCGACTTTTTCATCAACATCTCCCACGAGTTCAAAACCCCTTTGTCCATCATTGTGCTTTTGACTGATTTGCTGGCGCAGGCATCAGGGCCTGCCCATTTGGAAAGCGACGACAATGCCCGGTATGTGAAAATGATGCGGGTAAACGCCTACCGGTTAAGGCGGCTGGTGAACAATCTGCTGGACATTACAAAGCGGATGCCGGTTTCATGGAGCCTCAGTGGGAGCATACGGATGTGATTGCGCTAGTCAAAAGCATTGTGTCATCCACAGAAGCCTATTTCAAGCAAAAAGGGCTTACGCTTCATTACTTCTGCAGCACAGAAAAGCTGCATATGTCTACCGACAGCCAAATGCTGGAAAGGATTCTTATGAATCTTTTGTCCAACGCCATGAAACACACGCCTCCGGGAGGCGCTGTTCAAGTGGACTGCCGGCTGCATGACGGCATGCTGATTATCACCGTGACAGACAATGGTGAGGGTATCCCAGAAGAAATGAAAAATATCATTTTTGACCGCTTCCGGCAGGTAAATACCTCTCTGGCACGAACAAGCGAAGGCTGCGGGATAGGCCTATCCATCTGCAAGGCCTTGACGGAGTTGATGGGTGGGAGGATTTCTTTTCAAAGCAGTGTTGGAGCCGGCAGCGCGTTTTCCGTGATACTGCCGGTGTTGCACCTTACAGATGCCGGCTATGCTGCCGACTTGAGCGGCATGGGTTTGGAAAGCCGTGTTCAAATGGAACTATCCGATATCGACTTTGGTTAGCCCTTTGCTGCGTCGTTTCTTATGGATGGAACGGATCTTGTCGATCAAGGTCACTGCGTCCACAGGCTTGGTCAAAAAGCCATCAGCCCCCAGTTCCATTGCACGCCTGATCAAATCATTGCTGCCGATGGCTGACAAAACAATGACAGCAGGCCTTTCGCCCTCCATTTGCGCGATATGTTCAAGAACCTGCATACCGTCCATTTGGGGCATGATGATGTCCAGCAGTACTACGTCTATTTTGGCGTGCATTATCAGGTTAAGTGCATCCAGGCCGTTGCCGGCCATTCCCGCTGGAACGATATCAGCATACTGCGCAAACAAGCGGTTGATAATGGAGGTAAGGTCTTTGTTGTCGTCTACTATCAGAACCTTGATCAGGTCGGTCGTCACGGTTTTCACTTGCTTTCGTATCAAATGATTCATATCTGGGACCATCATATCACTTCCTTTATGCGCTTGGCAAGAAGAAAAGAAAAGTAGGTTTTACGTTTAACTTTCATAGATACATTGGAAAAATGCGAGGAGGGCAGCAAATGTGTAACAGTCAATGGTATGATGCATTCTATCTTGCAGTGGAAAGAAGCAAGGCTTACTCTTCCTACTGTGAGCAGGCATTCGGACGGGATTTTTCCCAGCAGGGCTTTTGTGACATGAGGCAAATAAGCTTTATGCTGGACAAGGTGCAGTTGCAGCCGGGGCAAAGCGTGCTGGATATTGGCTGCGGCAACGGAAAACTGTTGGAGTACATTGCTGATGCCTATTGCGCTGTGTGCCATGGTATTGATATATCCGCCGCTGCCATCGTTTCTGCGAAGCGGCGGACGGCCGGTAAGGCAGAAAGCTTGTTTTTTCAGGAAGGCAGCATAAACAGCATGCAATACACGAAACAGAGCTTTGATGCAGTCATCTCTATCGACACGCTATACTTTGCTGATGATATGAGAAAGACGCTTCGGGAAATCCTCAGCTTCATCAAGCCCGGCGGATGCTTTGCCGCCTTTTTCAGCGAGTTCCGGTTTTCACAAAGTGATCCGCTGGACAAACTGACAATGGATGGCACGGGACTTGCCGCGGCATTGAGGGAAGAACAAATCGCCTATGACGCATATGACTTTGCAAAAAGCCACTATGAAATCATGCGCCGTAAAAGAATTGTCTTAACTTCCCTGAAACCGGCGTTTGAGCAGGAGAAGACAGAAATACTCTACGAAAATGCGTTTACCGAATCGATTGATGAGGGGGTGAGCTTCGGGGATTTTCAAAAGTTCAGCAGCAGGTATTTGTACATGATCAAAAAGTAACGGTCAATCCATCATTTCCAGCATCTGATCACGCAGCGCTACCCTGCCGGGGTAATTTTTGTAATACCTGCGCAGCAATACATCCCACTTGACATAGTTGCGGTAGGTGGCCACATTGCGCACGAACAGCAATACGTTGGTATCGCCTTTCAGATCGTTTTGAATGCTGATCTCCTGGCCGAAGCGGAACCCACCGCCAATCTCTTCTGGGACGACGGTGGTGACGCTTGCAAGGTCAGGGAAGATGTTCAGGTATTCGCTTTTGATGTATACGTGCCCGTTCTTTCCGTGTACGGTAGAGTAATTCACCACCACAGTATCCCCAGACACCGTTACCGATACCTGGCCAAGCACGTACAGGTTGCTGGCGATCAGTTCAAATGTCTGCACACCGTCACGGCCAAGGTCGATGGGCGTGAACATATACCATAGATCGGTGAGGCTGGGATCGATGTCCCGAAACTGCGGACCGAAGGAGCAAACGGTGTTATCGGGGTACCATACCACCTTTTCCTTGATGTGCAACTGGTCCATGGCAAAGGGGGCCGGCCCTGAATATACGGCTCCGTTCACATACCATACACCTGCTTTTCCATCATAAACAAACCTTTCGTAGAAAAGCGGCCGTACATATTCCAACCGCAGAACGTTGTTGCGGGAATCATAGGTGATTACCACATCTTTGTCGGTTTCTGTATACTCCACCAAATGGTCCTTTGTGTCATACGTTTTGGAATCACCGCTGCTGCCTACCGTCTTGCCCAGGTAATTTCCCTGCGCGTCGTAATGCTCCGTTTCATTGTCCAAATGATAACTCCGTTTGGTCAAAACGCCATTTTCAAAAATATCCGTATACTCGCGCTGGTCGGGAAGCATGCCGCGTTCCGTGCGGCGCATGAGCATGCCGCCCTGGTACTCTTCGAAAAAGAGGAGGTTTCCCTCTTGTCCGTACCGGCTTGCAATCACGCCCGCCGGGTCATATGTGGTGGTCATCGATTCGCTTTGTACCTGCGTGCTGTGCAGGGTGCCGTTCGTATCATAACCTTTCAGGATCGTTGAGTCTTCGTCTCTTGTAATGTATACGCGCAAAGCGCCGTTGCCATCATAGCCAGATATGGTATCTTTCTTGTCCCAAACGAATTTTGCGGTCACCATGCTGTTGTCGTAGTAAGTCATTATGTGCTGCCCCGAATCCCGGTCGTGTATATCTGACATCAGCAGTTGATGCTGGGCATTGTAATACTCCCTGTCTTTGCCATTTCGGATTTCATACTGTTCAAGATTTCCATCCAGGCCATACCTGGCGAATACATTTTCAAAGATGTATGCTTCGATTCTGCCGTTTTCAGCAAGATAAAAACGCTCAGTGTCAAGCTTGTTGTTGATACGGCCTGACACGAACGAGCCCTTGCCATCAAAACTGAAATCCATGAAATAATCTGCCGTTTCCATGTAAACGACGATTTCGCTTATGGTATATCCGGTGGCTTCCGAAGGGAATGAGGCAAGAGAGCCTTCCAACCGCTCACCGGAGGAGGACAGCGGAACACTCACCCATTCTGTGCCGGAGGGTGTGTCCACATAAAAACTGACAAAGGCAGATGTGTAGCCGCCGGAAAGGACCAGGGATACAGTGTCTTGTGTAACCGAAAAGTCCGAAACGGCTGGTATGGCGTAAGGAGGGACCGGTATTTCACTTTGCGTTTGCGGTACGGCAGGTGAGCCCAGTGCAGCAGTTATCAGGCATATTGCGGCAATGAAGACGGCCACCCGGACAGAGCGTTTTGCATACATTTTATTTGTTAGCCCCTCTCACCTGCATTCTACAACAAAAGTAACATGACATGGATACCATTGTCAATCAATTTCAGGGAATTTTGTCGGTATATGTCTGATTGCTTGCAAAGCTGAAACATATTGTGTGTAAACAGGCTTTGTATTCACTTCAGAATGGGGAATGCATTGCTTTATGAAGCATCAAAACGCTTTTTTGAATATCCTCCGGTGTCAAGTGCCCGTAGCCCAGAACAAGCTTGTCAAGGTGGCTGCCCTTACATATACAGTGGTATTCGGCGGGAGTTACGTATACGCCTTGATCCAGGCATTTTTTGTGGAACGCACCGTCAAAATGCATACCGGGAAACTGAATGGCAACATGCAGCCCGGCGTTGTCGCCCCAGGGGATCCATCCGTTCCCGAAAGCATCTTTCAGCGAAGTAAGCAGCGCCTGACGCCGCTGGCCGTAGATTTTGCGCATGTTTTGAATGTGCCTGTCCAGTTTGCGCTTGCTTAACAGCATGGCCAGGGCAGCCTGCTCAAAAGGCGGATTTTGCACATCCGTATGGGTGCGCAAGGTCCGCCACCGTTTTTGTAGCTTTACTGGCAGCAGTGCGAAGCCAACCCGAAGCGCCGGGAAAAGCGTCTTGCTGAACGTACCCACATACATCACCCGCTGAGGGTCAAGGGAATACAGCGGGGCCACCGGCTCACCGGCATAGCGGAACTCGCTGTCGTAGTCGTCCTCAATGATATAGATGCCGTTTTCCTGCGCATAGCGGATGAGCACGGCCCGGCGTGCAGCCGGCAGAATGCCGCCCAGGGGAAACTGATGGGATGGCGTGACATACGCGGCAAAGGCACTGCCGCCTTTGGGAAGCAAGTCTGTGTTCATGCCCTTTTCATCCACAGGCACAGGCATGACCTTTACGCCCTTGTGCAAAAAGGTTTTGAGCATTCCCGTATGGCAAGGGTCCTCCGTGATAAGCCCCCGGCCATCTTCTTGCAGCACATCGGCAGCAAGACGTAAAGCGTGGGTAGCGCCAGCCGTGATGAAAACATCGTCCGGGCGCACCAGAAGGCCGCGGCTTCGAAAGAGCCAATTCGCTATTTCCGTCCGCAGCACTTCAAGCCCCTGAGGGCCTGAATACCCCAAGCAGGGCAAAGGCAATTCTTCCATGGCTCGGTGCATTGCCTGCTGCCACATAAATAGGGGGAAGAGGTTCAAAGCGGGGCTTCCGGTTTTAAAGTCGGCGGCATAAGCTTGGGGCCGCGCTTTTTCGCTTGGCTGCCCGTTTGATTGATTAAGAACAACAAGGTTTTCAGCCACCACCGTTTTTGCACCCTGGCGGCCAAGAACAAATCCCTCCGCAAGCAGCATCTCATAAGCCTCGCAGACGGTGTTGCGGGATATGCCCAACACACTGCAAAGCTCCCGCGTGGAAGGAAGCGCTTCGCCCGCTTTCAAGCGCCCGCTTGTTATCCTTGACTTCATCGCCTCGTACAATTGGCGCTTGATGGGCAGTTCCGACTGCCTGTTCAGCATGATGCCCAGCATGTTGCCTCCAACTGGACTGGTGTAATCCGTGTTATACTGGCGCTTTACCATGCCAGTTTGATGGCTATAATCATACCATGACTTCTTGGCAAAAGATAGTCTTTGGGAGGACCTTGATATGGAGCATTCAAAAGGGCCTGTATACTTGTTCCTTGCCTTTACACTGGCGGGCACCAGTGTTGTTGCGGCAAGGTTTGTTTCGGGAAGGCTGGGTATATTTACGATCACGGCGGTAAGCCTTGCGTTTGCGCTGCTTTATTTGGTGCCCTCGTATTTGAAGAAAATCATCCGCGCTATCACCGGCCTTCCGATAAAAGGATACCTTTTCCTGGCTGTGCAGGCGCTGTGCGGAATATTTTTGTTCCGCATGTTCCTTTTAAGCGGTCTGACCATTACCACCTCCGGGGAAGCGGGGATTTTAACCAGCGTGACACCGGCCATTACGGCGGTGCTGGCCATGGTATTCTTGAGGGAGAGGGCTGGATGGCTTAGGCTTGCCGGCATCACAATGACCATGGCGGGCGTGGCTTTGATCCAGGGTTTGCTGGCGCCGGAAAGCGGCTTTTCCGCAAACCATTTCTGGGGCAACATGCTGGTCATCTGCGCTGCGTCCTGCGAGGCGCTGTTTAATATTTTTTCAAGGGCGTTTGTCTTAAAAGGTGAATCAGGCAGTCATACAGCGATGGACCCGCCCGTTCAGACGGCCATTGTATCCTTTATGGCGCTTTTGTTCTGCCTCATTCCGGCCATGCTGGAGGATCCCGTTCGGCGGCTTTCTGCCATCGGCCTCACCGGCTGGCTGGCGCTATTGTGGTATGGGCTTTTCGTGACGGCGCTGGCCTTTATCTGTTGGTATGAGGGCATCCGGCGCTGCGGTGCGCTGACCGCGGCCGCGTTCTCCGGCATGATGCCCTTCACCTCCGCGCTGTTATCCGTTGTCATTCTGGGTGAGCAATTGGGCTTTCGACAGATCACAGGCGGACTTTTCATAGCCGGAGGCATGATGGTGCTGGGCGGAAGCGCTGCTCGGGGAAAAGTGAATCAAGCAGCCTGAATAGAAAGGATTCCCCTGCTATCCATCGAATATTAGCCCGAAAATACGGCAAGGATTCTTTGGTGGAGGGGGATCTCCGTGGATGTTAAGGTTCTGACAAGAGAGCAAAGCATTGACGATTGTGACACCATTGAGGTTATCGAATACACGATAGACCAAAGCAAAACCTATCAGGTGAACTTTGAGCAAACAGGGGAATTTTCGGCGCTTTCCGATATTCCTGAAAAGCTTGTGCGGTGGATCAATGTGGATGGGCAGTATACGCAGGAAATGCTGGAGTCGCTATGCGGCGCCTTTCACATTCACCCGCTGGTGATTCATAACATCACCGATAGGGAGCAGCGCGCCAAAATTGAGGTCTATCCCGATTTTTTGTATATTGTGGCCAAAATGGTCTACTTCTTAGGCGAAGACATGGTGGTGGAGCACATACGTTTCTTGCTGGGCAAAAACTATGTCATCACCATTGGCGAGCTGAAAGGTGATGTATTCAGCGCCATCCGCAACTGGATCGGCATAGAGGGCTCCCATGTGCGCAATGCCGGAGCTGATTACCTGATATATCTGCTTCTTGACGCCATTGTGGAAGGATATTTTGACGTACTGGAAATGGTGAACGGGAAGATCGATGCGCTGGAAGAGGACGTCATGGCCGAAACCTCCCAGGAGCATTTGCCCGCGATCCGGGAGATCAAAAAAATGCTGCTGCGCCTGAATCGGTATATTTGGCCCCTTCGGGACGTGGCTTCCCTGATGGGCAAGGAATCCACGCCTCTGATAGGTGCGTTAACCGAACCTTATTTGCGGGATGTGTACAACCATATCGTGCAAGCCATAGACTCCACGGAAACCAGCAGGGAGCTTTTGTCCAGCCTCACCGACCTGCACGTTTCCAACACCAGCTACAAGCTCAACGAGATCATGAAGGTGCTGACCATTATTTCTACCATCTTCATTCCATTGACGTTCATCGCCGGTGTTTATGGCATGAATTTTCATTATATGCCGGAGCTTGCATGGCGGTGGGGGTATGGCATGATCATGCTGGTGATGCTCCTCATCGCAGGGTGCATGGTATACTACTTCAAAAAGAAAAAGTGGTTCTGAAAGGCTAATGGATATAGCGCCTGCCGTATAACTTGACGGCAGGTGCAATTTTTTTTGAAAGGGGATAGACAAAGCTGCAACCATGTGCTAATATTATTTGACCTTGGTTAATTAACCGTGGTTAAATAATTTCAGGAGCGTACATATGGCAAGGCCAAACAAGAATTATGAGCCTAAAAAGGAGGCATTGGCACAAACGGCCTTTGACCTTTTTGCGAAGCAGGGTTATGAAAACGTCACCATCACGCAGATCATGCGGGCTGCGGGTCTGACAAAGGCGGGGATGTACCACTACTTTTCCTCCAAGGAGGAAATTTTGGATGCAGCCATCGATTATGGCATCGCACAGGACCTTCAAAAGCTTCGGGCGGATTTGGAAGGATGTCCGGTGGATGAGAAAATGCTCCGCTTTGCCCGCGGCAACACCACCCACAGCGACCTTGCACACAAGCTGCTGTACTACAAGGGCAGCAACAAAGATTCCTATGCCGCATACCGTATCCGGGAACGTTCCATTCATGCGGATATTCCCGTAATGGAGGAGATCATCCGTGAGGGGATGGAAAAAGGCGTTTACACGGTGGAATATCCGCATCAGGTGGCGGAGTTCCTGGTTCTTCTTGCCAAGGCGATTGTGGAGACAAACATCTTGCCTCATGCCAGCCGGGAAGAAAGATTGATTCGCATGCAGGCATTTTTGCAGCTTACGGAAATATGGCTCCATCCCACGCCTGCCCATCTGGCGGCCATTGCCGCGATGCTGCGTGAGGAGCTTTCAAATACACAGGAGGCCCGGTATGAAGATGGTTCGAACTAAATCCAATTCGCAAAGGGTGGTGCGCATCATGTTGATTTTCATTTGTGTTTTGCTTTTTTTATTGGCTGCCCTTGCGGGTTGGCTGCTTATTATCAGTCCCGGGAAGATGGCACCCCTTCTTGATGAAACCGGCAGGGAGTTCATCCGTGGAAAAGACAAAACAAATCCTGTTTTGCTTTTTGTGCATGGCGGACCAGGTATGCCTGAGTATATGTTTGCCGAAAAGTATCCCACAGGCATGGAGGACCTTTTCACCGTCTGCTGGTGGGAACAGCGCGGTGCCGGGCTTTCTTACAGCACCAGCATTTCGCCCAAGGGCGTTACGGTGGAGCAGATGATTGCCGACACGCTGGAGGTGACAGATTATCTGAGGCAGCGCTTTGGGCAGGACAAGATTTACCTCATGAGCCATTCCGGCGGCACCTTTTTCGGCATACAGGCTGCCGCACGGGCACCGGAACGCTATTATGCCTATATCGGCATTGCCCAGATTTCCCGGCAGGCTGATTCCGAAAGGGAGGCCTATGCCTATATGATGAATCAGTATCAGGCTGCGGGCAATGAAAAGATGGTGCAAAAGCTTTTAAAGCACCCCATTCTTGATTCGAATGACGCGATAGATGAGTATACGCTGTCCATGCTGCGGGATGAGGCGATGCATGAGCTTGGCATCGGGACGATGCACAATATGAACTCGGTGATCACCGGCATATTCCTGCCTGTTATGGCAAGCCGGGCATATACGCTGGAAGAGAAAATCAATATATGGCGCGGCAAGGCGATGATAAACCGCTCCACCGAGCTGCGGCATAAGATCAACACAACAGATTTGACTAAAGTGGTACCACGGCTTGATGTACCCGTCTACTTTCTCAGCGGCATTTATGACTATACCGTTTCCTATACGGGGTCAAAGGATTATCTTGCGAAGCTGCATGCCGATGTAAAAGGGTTTTACACATTTGAACAGTCCGCCCATTGCCCGCTTTTTGAGGAGCCGGAGAGATTCCTTCAAATTTTGCGGGAGGATGTTCTGACCGGTACAACAGCGTTTTCAGATGCCGAGTGAGTTCGGGTATCATAAGCCAATTGCGGATAATTCGCTTTACAGGTTGGATCAGGGGTCTACGAATGCTCACCATATCTTTTCAATACACGCATCGCCCGAAGTGTGATCCATTTGCTTTGTTCATTGAGTTGCCCGAAGGGGATCAGCAGCCGGTCGCTGTTGTAGGTATTTTCTGTTTTCCACCGGCCCGTATTGTCCTGCTTTGCAAGGACGACGCCGATGGCATCTTCCATTCGGCTGTCCTTTATGCCCAAGCCTGTGAGAATATCCAAAATCTCCAGCGCATCCGTCTGATACATCAAAGGGAAGCCGAATTTCAACCAGCCTGGCTTTGATGCCCGGTTTAGGTTGTGGCTGCGCTTGTAAACATGGTGGATGAGCATAAATTCGGCTGCCTTTTGGATTGTTGATTTTACTTCCGCAGACCTATCCTCATTCAGCATGGCACTCAGTGCCTTGAGCGCTTTGACCACGCCCATATGGCAGGTATGCTTTCCCCAGCACATTTCGTACTTGTCATAGGGCGGAGCCTGCGGATCGTTTTCAACGCCGTCGTTGAAACGCATATATGTATTTAGCCAGCCTATTCCCTTTTGTACCCTTGGATCATGAGTATGGCCCAGCCTGATAAGGCTCCAAACCATGTTCCCGGTAAGGCACGGGATGACCTCGCTTAGCCTGCCGCCTCCTGTTTTCGCGGCTGCGTGCTGCGAAAAGCCGCCCTCCTGTGTCTCCTGGGAATGGGTCAGAAGGTACTCGCACTGCTCCCGGATTTGCTCATTGGCCTGCGCGCCCAGTTCCGCCAGCAGGATCAATGTCCACACAAGGCCCTCGTATTTTCTTGTGTAAAACCCGGGGTAGGTATTTTGGTATGCTGGCTCCCGCTGCCTTTCAAGGATGTCCGGTACCATGCCGGATTGCATGATGCGATGCCTGGCAGACTGAACAGCCTGGTCCCCTTCCGGCTTGTCCAGGAGATCCTTCAGCGTGAAATAGCGGACAGAAGGATTGTTTTCCTCCAACAGCCAAGGGGTAGGGTCGGCCTTGAGCATGGTTTTCCAATGATCCATTGAAAGCCCTCCGGCATTGTTCATGCCTGAATATACTCATCCTTCTAGAAATTGATGTAATGGGAAAGGGTGTCGATTGGGCCATTTCGGGGAATGGTTGTAGAGTTCCCGATGATGATTGGCATATGAAGAACCCTGCCCTCTGCCAATTTGCCGGTTTCAAGCATTTTCAGCATGATTTGAACTGCCTGCCTGCCCATTTCCTCCTTGGGGTGAGCCGCTGTGGTCAAGCGGGTATTGGAACCGAAAGGGTAATTCAGGTCATCAACGCCGGTGATGGACATATCCCTTGGCATGATAAGCCCGCAGCGGTTAAGCGTGGCTTCCAGGTGACGGGCAAAATGATCGCTGAAGCACACCATGGCCGTACATTCCAAAATTCCGGAACGGTATGCGTTAAACAAGTTGTCAAACACATACTGCACTTCATTATAGGCGATAAACATGATCCTGCGGTCTTCCACCGCAAGGCCGTTTCTTTGCATTCCCTCAAGATATCCTCTGTACCGTTCATGGCCGGCATACTCCATGGCATTGAAAATTCCGCCGATTTTCTCATGCCCAAGGGAATGAAGGTGATCTACCATCGCGGCCGTAGCTTCCCTGTCGTTTGCCACCACATAAGAAATGCCGCCGATTCCTTGGTGAAAGCCATTTAAAAAAACGCACGGGATTCCCTTTTGCACAAGCTTGCGGAAAATATCCTCGTTGGGGGAAGGCAAAGCGGTTTTAAAGGCCTCGATGATCAGGCCGTCAATGGGCGCTTCCGTCAGGGATTCCAAAACGCTCCGCTGCCCCCTGGTATCATCTGCGGTGGAATAAAGCTCAAGCTCATATCCCGATTGGCTGCATGCTTCCTTGGCGCCTTCAAGGGTGTATGTAAACACATGCCCTTTTAAATCCCGCGTGACAAATGCGATTCTTTTGTGTTTCGGACTTTGAAACAAAGACGGCTCCTGATAAGGGAAGGTGCCCTTGCCCTGGATTCTTGTCACCAGGCCTTCCTGCTCCAGGCGCATAATGGCCTGCCTGGCTGTCAGCCTGGTCACCTCAAACCTGGCGGCCAATTCATTCTCTGACTCAAGGCGCTGCGACTTGCCATAAACTCCGCTTTTCAACCTTTCCCGAAGCCAGTGCGCAATCAAGGCTGTTTTGCTGCCCTTTTCGGGTGCGGATGTACGCATGGATGTCATCCTTCCTGTATCCTGATGAAACTGTAAGATCTTGATGATTCCATTATCATAGCATTTTAGGGGCGGTCTGCCAAGTACCGGGGGCTCAGATAAAGGACCGCGACATTTTTTTGACAATTACATGATTGAAATTGGAAACAATAGGTGATACAATGCAAAAAGAGTATGATTTTGCAATAAATTAATATATTCTGGCAACTAATGAAAGAATGCGCATCATTATTTTCATAGGACAAAAGGAGCACTGTTTATGAGAAACATCAATATCCGTACCAAAATGCTGTTGTTTTCCCTTACGGCGGCAGCATTGATGATATTGGTCTGGGTGCTGTCCCTTACCCTGTTTGAAAACACCAAGATTGGCAGCAAGCTGTACAATGAAATTATGCTGTCCAACGAGCTGACGGCGGATATTCTGCCCCCGCCGGTGAATTTGATCGAACCCTATGCCGTAGCGCTGGAATATGTTGGGACAGATGATCCCATCAAAAGGGAAGAGTTGTTTGCGTCTTTTCAGGAGCTGAGGAAAACATATCAGGAACGCAATGCCTATTGGAGCGGGAACCTTGCGGAGGATGAACTGAGACAGGTTTTTTTGAAAGAATCCCATGATGCCGCCATACGCTTTTTCGACGTCTTTGAAAACGAGGTGGTGCCGGCGGCGAAGTCATACAACGTGCTTCAGATGAAACCGGCGCAGCGCAACATGAAAGCCGCTTATCTGGAGCACCGCACAGCCATTGACAAGACCTTGACGCTGGCGGACAAATGGCGGACAGATTTGCTCAAAACATCGGAGGATATGGTTCAGCGGGACAATTTGCTGCTGATTGTGCTTGTTGTGGGCGGTATTGTAATCGGCGTGGTGATAAGCTTTGCCATCGCCCATCCGCTGGTGACAACAACCAAATATGTGCATGGTGTGTTGGGCCGCATCGCTGACGGGGATTTATCGACTCAAATCGATGACAAATTTATTTCCCGTGATGAAATTGGCCAGCTTTGCGCTTCCACCAAGCGGACGGCGGAGCGGCTGAACAGCTATCTTTCATACATCAATGAGATTACTGGGACGCTCAACGCTATGGCGAAAGGGGATATGCGCATCCGTCTGAATCTCGATTACAGCGGTGAGTTCGCGGCCATCAAGCAAGCGCTTCAAAGCATTTCAACCTCCCTAAACCATACCCTCGCCTCCATCGCCGAAGCCTCCGGTCAGGTCAATAAAGGCGCAAAACGGATCTCCGAGGGAGCGCAGTCCCTTTCCCGAGGTGTACAAACCCAGGCAAGCTCCATAGAGCAGTTGACAGCCTCCATCGAAAGCGTATACGGGCAGGCCAGGGATAATGCAAATAATGCGAAAACCGCCAGCGAATATGTGATTCAGGCGGTGCAGGGCATTGATGAGAGCAATGATTCCATGCACAAAATGCTTTCCTCCATGGAACAAATCAGCAAGACCTCCGGTGAAATCGGCAAGATTATCAAGGTCATTGATGATATCGCTTTTCAAACGAACATCCTTGCCCTCAACGCGGCGGTGGAGGCCGCCAGGGCAGGCTCTGCCGGAAGCGGCTTTGCCGTGGTAGCGGGGGAGGTGCGGAATCTGGCCGGGAAGTCCGCAGAGGCAGCCAGGCAGACCACCCAATTGATCGAGGCCTCCCTGATGGCTATCGCCGGCGGTGCGCAAATTTCCGAGGATTCGGCCATAAAGCTTGCGGACGTATCGAAAATGACCGGCCATATCAAAACGGCCGTGCAGGGCATTGAAAGTGCATCTGCCAACCAGGCTGCTGCCATTGAGCAGATCAAGCACGGGCTGAAGCAGATATCCGACGTGGTGCAGTCAAACGCCACCGCCTCCGAGGAAAGCGCAGCCGCATCGGAGGAGATGTTCAGCCAATCCACGTTGCTGAAGGAAGAAGTGGACAAGTTCACATTGGATGCAACGGTATAATACGGCTTTCCCCTAAAGAGCGGGAGATTGAAACAGTCTCTCGTTTTTTTTGTGTAAAACTGCCCGATGGAAGCCTTCGTTCAAGTTTCTGCTATATACGACGAAAAGCTGCATTCTGATCTAAAGTTGTATATACAATAGTATTATAAGAAAAAAATAGTGCATAAAATATTGATAAGTATATTGCGCAATATACGGAAGATGTGGTATCATCTTACCAGAGGATACGTTCATTATAAACAAGCTTGTATAAACAAGTTTGAATTGAATGGAGGAGACAATCATGACAAAAAGGTTGGTATCCCTGTTTCTTATGACCTTGCTTGCGCTGGGCATCGCAATGCAGGCAGCTATTGCGCAGGACACGGTGCTGCGGGTTGCCGGCTGGCCTGCGGGCGATGAGGCGTTCAAGGCAATCATTCCGGAATTTGAGGCAGCCCACCCCGGTGTAAAAGTGGAACTGAACTTTATGTCCACCGCGGATCATCATCAGCAATTGTCTACCGCTATCGCGGCGGGAAGCGGTGCGGATGATGTCGTCATGGTGGAACAGGCCTGGGTCGGCCGTTATAAGGATGGGCCGGGTTTTGAAAACCTGCTGGCCGAGCCGTATAACGCCGGCGGGATGAAGGATGATTTTGTCGCCTATAAGTGGGACATGGCCACCTCCGTGGACGGCTCCCAGATGATCGGCCTTGTGTGGGACATCGGCCCGGCTACGCTGTTTTACCGCCGGGACATCTTTGAAGAAGTGGGCCTGCCCACCGACCCCAATGAAGTGGATGAGCTGTTCTCCACATGGGATGGATTTTTGCAGGCGGCCGAAAAGGTGTACATCCCCGGCCAGCGCTGGCTGCTTTCCGACGCTTCCCTGATGTATGAATGGTGCTACATGAACCGCGACTTTTATGACAAGGATCTGAACCTGCACGCCGACAAGGAAGTGGCCAAAAAGGCTCTGGAGGCGGCCATCACCATGCGGAAAAATGGATGGGATGCGCAAATCTCCGATATGTGGTCCAATGAAGCCTATGCAGCGTTTGGCTCCGGCCAGGTCGCCAGCGTTGCGGCCGGCTGCTGGTACGGTGGCTTTTTGAAAAGCTGGATCGCGCCTGACACCGCGGGCAAGTGGGGTGTAGCCCGCATGCCAGGCGGCATTGACACCTCCAACTGGGGCGGCTCGTATCTGGCCATCCCTTCCCAGTCCCAGAAAAAGGAACTGGCTTGGGAATTCATACAGTATGCCCTTGCCACGTCGAAAGCCCAGAACGCCATGTTCAAGGCGGTTGATTACTTCCCCGGCTACATCCCTGCATGGGATGACCCGATGTACAACGAAGAAGATCCTTTCTTCGGCGGTCAGAAAACGCGGCTTTTGTGGGTGGATATCGCCAAGAACACCCAGCCCACCTTCACATCGCTGATGGATGCAACGGCGGAAGCAGCCATGCAAACCGCAGTGCGCACCGGCTTGAACACGGGCCTGTCCGCCGATGAAATCATTGCCTCTGTCAAGGCAACCATTCTAAACGAAACCCTGGACGATTATGAACGGATGGTTGAACTGCTGGAGGATGCGGGACTGCGCTAAGCTTTTCGAAAAAATGACTCCGTCATTTTTTCGATCTGGCACTTTTCGCCTGTGGCCTTAGACAATGGCCCAGGTTTCACTGGGCCATTGTAAGCCCACGGTCGTCGAAAAGTGAAAAGAATGCTTGCTGCGCAAGCACCCCG
>JAEZLW010000164.1 GCA_023415145.1 Bacillota bacterium
CCGGCGACAAGCCTGCCTATGCCCGCCCTGCCGGGGCAAGACCCGCCGGCGAAAAGCCTGCCTATGCCCGCCCTGCCGGGGCAAGACCCGCCGGTGACAAGCCTGCCTATGCCCGCCCTGCCGGGGCAAGACCCGTCGGCGAAAAGCCTGCCTATGCCCGCCCTGCCGGGGCAAGACCCGCCGGCGACAAGCCTGCCTATGCCCGCCCTGCCGGGGCAAGACCCGCCGGCGAAAAGCCTGCCTATGCCCGCCCTGCAGGGGCTAAACCAGCCTTTGGCAAACCGCCCCTTCGAAACCGGAAAGCACCGGGAGATCAAAATGGACCCAAGCGTTTCCGGCCCGCAGGCAATGCCACCCCTCTTCCCGTGACCATGTCCTTAAGTGCCAGGCGGGTTGCTCTGAACGTGTTGCAGGATGTACACCGGGATGGCGCTTATGCCTCTTTGGCCTTGGACAAGCGGCTAAAGGAAAGCAATCTTGCCGCCATTGACAAGCGCCTGACAGCCAATATCGTATACGGTACGCTGGAAAACCGTATCTGCATCGACTATGCGCTGGATAGCCTGCTGACCAATAAAGACGTGGACGCGTTGGTACGGGACATTCTGCGCCTGAGTGCCTATCAAATCATGTTTCTGGACAAGGTGCCAGACAGTGCCGCTGTAAACGAAGGTGTCAATTTATTAAAAGAGGCCGGGATGGAGCCGCTATCGGGCTTTGTCAACGGCGTATTGCGCAACCTGTCCCGCCAAAAAGGCGAAATCGCCTGGCCAAAGCGGGAGGACAATGAAGCGCTGCATCTGTCCGTTCTGCATTCCGTGCCACAGTGGCTTACGGAGCGGTTCATACAGGCTTATGGGTCGGAAATGGCTGAAAGCATCTGTTCCTACCGTACGCAGCAGCATTTTACCCCCGTGCGTCCAAACCGTATGGCGCTCACCTCCGAGGCTTTTGAACAGCTTCTTGCCCACAAGGTATGGAAGGCGGAGAAAGGCCAGGTTCCCAATGTCTATCGTATCGGCGGCGCTGTTGACATTGGCGCCGACACCGATTACCGCAAGGGGCTTTTCTCCATCCAGGGGGAAAGCAGTGTGCTGGCCGCGGAAGCCATAGGCGTAAAGCGGGGCATGCAGGTGCTGGACGCCTGTGCCGCGCCGGGTGGCAAATCGGCCCTGATGGCGGAAATCATGGATGGCACGGGCCGTATTCATGCCTGGGATATCCATGAACACCGCGTAGCGCTCATTGCGGCAGTGGCCAAGCGGCTTCACTTGGAAAACCTGCGCCCCATGGTACGGGATGCCGCCCAGTATCGGGATGAGCTTGCAAATACATTTGATGCCGTGCTTCTGGACGCACCCTGTTCCGGCCTTGGCGTGATGCTGGAAAAGCCGGACGTCAAGTACAGGCAATCGCCTGAAGCGGTAGCGGCGCTGGTGGAGACACAAAAAAAGCTGCTGGATGTTTGCTGCAAGTATGTAAAAAAGGGCGGCATTCTTTTATATGCCACCTGCTCCATACTGCCGGAGGAAAACAGCGAACAGATTGCCGCTTTCCTTGAAAACCATATTGAGTTTGAACTGGCACCGCTCCCTGACGCCATCCCGGATAAATTCCGCAAGCTGTATGGTGATAGGGGTTTGCAGTTGTTCGCCCACCGTGACGGTTTGGAGGGCTTCTATATCGCAAGGCTTATCAAGAAAGGAAACTAAATGGACAAACCCCAATTGATGGGCTATTTGCCGGAGGAGCTTGCCTCTCTTTTCAAGGAACAGGGACAGCCCGCCTTCCGGGCTGAGCAGGTGTTTGCCTGGCTTCACCAGGGTGCGGAATATTCACAAATGACCAACCTGCCCAAGGCACTTCGGGATTGGCTTCAAGAGAATACCGTCGCCCAGCCGGTTTCCATACTGCAAACCCACGTGTCAAGGCTTGACGGCACGGTAAAATTCCTGTTCTCTATGACCGACGGCAACTGTGTGGAGGGCGTGCTGATGAGCTATCATCACGGCCACACGCTATGCATTTCCACCCAGGTTGGCTGCCGCATGGGCTGCGCTTTTTGCGCCAGTACCATCGGTGGATGCATTCGCAGCCTTACCGCGGCGGAAATGCTGGGGCAAATCCAATGTGCCAACCGCCATCTAAACGGTGAAAGCCGGGTACACAACATTGTGCTGATGGGCAGCGGCGAGCCGCTGGACTACTATGACAACGTGATGCGGTTTTTCCGGCTCGTCAACCACGAAAAGGGCCTGAACATCAGCCTGCGCAGCGTTTCCTTAAGTACCTGCGGCCTGGCGGACAAGATACGGGACCTGGCTGAGGAAGGCTTTCCGGTTACGCTATCGGTTTCGCTGCATGCGCCCAATGACGAAATCCGAAAGCAAACCATGCCCGTTGCTAAAGCCTACCCCATGGATGTACTGCTTTCCGCCTGCCGTTACTATATCGAGAAAACGGGCCGCCGGGTGATCTTTGAATACGCCCTGATTGAAGGCGTCAACGCCGAAACTGCCCACGCGGAAGAACTGGCATCAAAGCTTCGCGGCATGCAGTGCCATGTCAACGTGATACCGCTGAACACCGTTGCGGAGCGGGATTTGAAAGGTGTTTCGCAGGCAAAAATCGAAGCCTTTTTGCAAACACTTGACCGCAAGCATATCTCCGCCACCAGGCGGCGGGAAATGGGCGACGATATTCAAGGCGCTTGCGGCCAACTGCGAAGGAAAACACTGAACATTGGATGAATGTTATGCTATACCAAGGAGGGATACCATGATTGTGGCAGCCAGGACCCACGCCGGATGGGTGCGCCCCAACAATCAGGACACATTGCTTCTCACAGGCCGGCTGTATGGCGTCGCTGACGGCATGGGCGGGCACAACGGCGGCGAGGTGGCCAGCACCGGGGCTACGGCGTTGATCGGCGACATGCTATCCGGCATAGAACCCAATGAAAAATGGCTGGAGACAGGCATCCAGGCGGCAAACCGCAGGCTGTATGAGCAGCAGGCCCAGGACTCCGCCCTGTCCGGAATGGGAACCACGGTCACGGTGCTTTGGGAAGGCGACGATGCGGTGTATATCGGCCATGTGGGTGACAGCCGCGCCTATTTGTTGCGGGAAGGTATCCTCACCCAAATCACACAGGATCATTCCGTTGTGGCCGAAATGATGCGGCAAGGCGTCCTTACCAAGGAAAAGGCCAAAAAGCATCCTTACCGCAATGTGATCACAAGGGCCGTTGGTACATCCGCCGGTATTGATGTGGATGTGATCTGCCAGGACAAAAGGCCAGGCGACATCTGGCTCATTTGCTCCGACGGGCTGTACGGCATGGTGGAAGAATCTCAAATCGAAAGCGCGCTGAAAACGCTCCCCCTGGAGGACGCGGCGGAGCATCTTTTGCATCTGGCGCTGGATAACGGCGGGCGGGACAACATTTCCATTGTGCTGCTGATGGTTGCGGAGGTGGCACAATGACGGGACGCGTGATTGCCCAGCGATATCAAATACTGGACGCTATCGGTAAGGGCGGCATGGCCATCGTCTATCGGGCCATCGATACAAGGACCGGTCACAGCGTTGCAATCAAGGTTCTTCGGCCTGAGTTCAGCCAGGATGAGGAGTTTTTAAGCCGCTTCCAGCGGGAGGCTGAAGCCGCCAGCAAGGTATCCCACCATAATATCGTAAACCTTCTGGATGTGGGAATGGATGGTGACAGCCGCTATCTTGTCATGGAGTATGTTCAGGGCAAAACCCTGAAAGAGGTCATCCGTCACAAAGGCAAACTGCCCTACACCACTGCGGTGCAGATTGGTATCCGCATTCTGTCCGCATTGCAGCACACTCACAGAAACGGCATCATTCATAGGGATATCAAGCCTCAAAACATTCTTGTGCAGTCGGAAGGCCATATCAAGGTTGCGGATTTCGGTATTGCGCGCATGGCCAACAGCTCAACCCTTACCAAGGGCGACAGCGTAATGGGCTCTGTGCATTACTTCTCGCCGGAGCAGGCCGCAGGCGAAAACGTGGCTGAAACCAGCGATATATACAGCGTAGGCGTAGTGATGTATGAAATGCTCACCGGGCAGGTGCCCTTTGACGGTGACAGCCCCGTGGCCGTGGCCATGCAGCATCTGCACAACAAGCCAAAGCCCATCCTGGAACTGAGCCCCGAGGTACCTGCCGCCGTTGCCCATGTGGTGGCGGTAGCCATGGAAAAAGAGCCAAGATACCGCTACCAAAGCGCGCTGGAGATGGCCACAGACCTGAAAAAAGCGCTGGAGGGCAAAGCTGACTTTACGGATCAAAAAGGCGACAGCCAGCCCATTCCGCCTTTAAACGGGCAGGGCACAGGCCCTGTAAAAACTGTACGCAGCGATACGGCCCGCAGGCGCAACGCAGTCCAGCAGCAGGCAAGAATGCGGTTACGCGTGCGCAAAACGCTTCGCTGGATTCTAACCATTCTGATGGCTGGAATGGTTTTCTTCGGTCTGTCTCTGGGCATTATGGGCATCGTAAATTATTTAAATAACAGCAAAACTGCCCCTGATCTTGTCGGGCAAGATGAACAGACGGCCATCCGCATGATAGAACGGGCTGATTTAAGGGCAGAGGTGCAATACATCCACCATTCCACCATCCCTGCCGGCGTTGTCATTTTGCAGACACCGGAATATGATACGGATATGCGCAAGGGCGAAACCATCGTGCTGCTCATATCCAAAGGTCTCGACCCCAACGTACGCTTGATGCCCAGCGTCAAGGGCATGCTGTCCGGCGATGCGGTGCAGAATCTGCAAAACCTGGGCCTCACCATGGTAGTCACCGGCAAGGTGATATCCACCGAGCCTGTGAACACAATACTAAGCCAAACGCCAGCGGCAAATGAGCCCTACAACGCCGGGGATACGGTGCAGGTAGAGGTATCCGGTGGCAGCGCCATTGTGCCAGAGCTTCATAACCTAACGCCGGAAGAAGCCCAGGAAGCTCTAACGCAAAACGAACTGGTTTCGGGAGAGATGCTGATCAAGGAGGTTTCCGACAGCGCGCTGGACGGAAAAATCATCAGCCAGCAACCCACAGCGGGCACACAGGTGCTGCCGGGCACTGCGGTGAGATACACAGTGGCGGAATCAATGCGCCACAAGGCGACAATAACGCTTACCATTCCCAAAACCACATCGGGCGTTCACGTAAGGGTAACACTGGTGGATTTGAATGGCGTGGAAACCGACAAGTACGCTGTCGTCCACGCGGCAGACAGCAATCCCACCCCCCAGGTCGAGCTGTACAGCGATATGCCGGGGGTTATGACGTACAAGGTGTACTTTGACGGCGTCTTTACTTACGAGGATACCGTAACGCTCAATTAGGAGGCGGAAAGGCTTATCATGGAGGGCAGGATCGTACTTGGCTTGGGCGGATTGTATACCGTGCGGGACAGAAGCGGAACGGAATATGTGCTTCGGGCCAAGGGCAAGTTCCGCCGCTTGAAGCTGACACCCCTGGTAGGCGATCGTGTGGTATTCACCCCCGGTGCAGGTGACGAGCATGGCTGGGTGGAGGAAATCCTGCCCCGCATCTCCGTAAGCCTCCGGCCTCCGGCGGCCAACGTACAGCTATTGATCGTGGTAGTCGCGCCTGTGCCCGCGCCTGATCTGATGTTGGTAGACCGGCTGCTGGTAGGGGCAAGGCAGCAGCACATGGATATTCTGCTGGTATCAAACAAACGGGAAATTGACCCGCTTTTGCCCCATCAGCTGGCCAAAGAATATGAAAAGGCGGGCGTGCCCGTTTTGCCCATGAGCGCCCTTCAATTTGATGGGCTGGACCAGCTTCGGAAGATGATGTGCGGAAAGCTTTGCTGCATGGCAGGACAATCCGGTGTAGGAAAAAGCACGCTTCTGAACGCATTGTTCGGATTAGCGCTCAAAACGGGCGAAGTCAGCCAAAAAATTGAGCGTGGCCGCCACACCACCCGCCATGCGGAGCTGTTGGAAAAGGACGGTCTTCAGGTACTGGATACGCCGGGCTTCAGCCTATGGGAGATGGCGGAGCCTATGGACCCGGTGCTTTTGCAGGAATATTACCCTGAGCTTATCCCCTATCAAAATCAATGCAAGTTCTCCCCCTGCTATCATTTGTCCGAGCCCGGGTGCCAGGTGCTTGCAGCAGTGAACCGGGGAGAGTTAAGCCATGAGCGAATAGCAAGGTACCATGCGCTGCTTGGCGAATGGAAGCAATTATGGAGGGAACGGTATGATTAAAATTGCACCGTCGGTGTTGGCAGCCAACGTGCTGAACATGGGCGAGGATGTGCGCCGCGTCATTGAAGCCGGATGCGATTGGCTGCACGTAGACATTATGGACGGAAACTTTGTCCCCAACCTGTCCTATGGCCCCTCCCTGGTCAAAGCGCTGAAAAAGGAAACAACACTGCCCTTGGACGTTCACCTGATGGTTGCGCATCCGGAGCAGTTCATTGATGTTTTTGCAAATGCGGGGGCAAGCATCCTCACCGTGCATGAGGAGGTTGACTTTCCCCTGTCGTCTTTGCTGGAAAAGATACACCGCCACGGTCTTCTGGCAGGCGCTTCAATCAAACCGGGTACTCCCGCAGCAAAACTAAAAGAACATCTGGCCATGCTGGATTTGGTTCTTGTCATGACGGTGGAACCGGGTTTTGGCGGACAAGCCTTTATGCCGGACATGGTGCAAAAAATACGCGATCTTCGGGCCATGGGCTTTGATGGCGTCATCGAGGTGGATGGAGGTGTAGGCCTCAAAAACGCCAAACTTCTCATCGATAGCGGCGCTACTGCACTGGTAATGGGCACGGCACTGTTCACAACACAAGACCCGGGCCAGGTGATGCGGGACATACGCGCCATGGATAACGCGCATGGATAATCTGGATCAAGACAACAGCCATATTTCCTGCTGCTTCACCGGGCACAGGCCGGAGCATCTGCCTTGGGGCCGGTCGGATACGAGACAGGATTGCCTGGATTATTATTTGAAGCTCTGCCGCGCCACGGAAGAAATGATTGAAGCCGGCTGCCGCATTTTTTACTGTGGCATGGCCCAGGGCATCGATGCTATGGCCGCACAGATCGTTCTGGGCCTTCGGGAAGCCAGGCCGGAGCTTGGCCTCAAGTTGGTTGCCGTTTGCCCGTATGCGGGGCAGGCCTCCTTCTGGAGTGCAAAAGACAGGCAATTGCATAAGCTTCTTCTGAGCCTGGCTGACGAAGTGGTGACAATAGAGCCTGCCTATACTCCCTCCTGCTTCCACCGGCGAAACAGATTCATGGTGGACAGAAGCGATTATGTCATCGCGGGGTTTGATGGTTATACCAAGGGCGGCACCGCTTCCACGGTAGCTTATGCCAAACGCCGCGGCAAACAGATACTGGTGGTATCACCCGTATAAAAATGTTCCTTTCCTGCCAAGATACCTATGAAAAAGGGGGAGGCAGGAAATGACAGATCAGCGATTTTCTCAGGAGCAGCAAAGGCCGGATGGCGGGAAAGAAAAAAACCGCGGGCGGATGCTGCTTACGCCCCCGGCCAAGAAGCTTCGCATGAGCCGCAGGAAATTGGAACACTGAAAGACGCACAAAAGCCGCGGGCTTTGACCCGGCGCTTTTGGATTGCGTCTTTTTTATATGCCGATTTTGCTGGATGAAAGGTGAAATATATGCTTTCCAAAAAAGCGGCGGATAAAGACAAGATCGTTGACAAAAAAGTGAAGAGCATCAATGAACAGCACAAAGCGGAAGAATTGACATCTTCTCTTGACCAGAACATGGCCATCATCCAGAGACTCTTTGTGGACGTAGATATTCTTCGAATTAAATTCATCGAGAATAACCATCAACAGGCATTGCGCTTCTGTATTGCTTTTTGTGATGGCGTGGTAAACAGTGCCATCATCAATGACAATATTGTAAGGCCGCTGATGATTTCAAATGCCGCCCTGCTTGGCCCTCAGTTGATGGATACGCTGGCCAATCATGTGGTTCAAATCAGCGAAGCCAAGCAGACTGTTGATTTTTCGGAAATCATTGAAGCCATCAGCTATGGGGATACGGTACTGTTTGCGGATGGCACCGCCAAAGCGCTGATTCTCAATACAAAGGGCTTTACCACAAGGTCAACCACTGAGCCCGAAAACGAGCGTTCCTTAAGCGGCCCCAGGGAAGGATTCACCGAATCCATCATGCAAAACCTTTCCTTTATCCGCAGGAAAGTACGCACCAGCGAATTGAAAATGAAATTCCTCTCAGTAGGAACAAGAACCAAAACAAGCATCTGCGTTTCCTACATCAACGGCCTTGCTGACAAACGCATATTGGATGAGGTTCAAAAAAAACTGAATGAAATCGACATTGACGGCGTATTGGACAGCAACTACATCACCGAACTGATCCGGGACAAAAAGTGGGCATTGTTCCGCTCCACAGGGTATACGGAAAGGCCAGATGTGGTGGTGGGAAATCTTTTAGAGGGACGCATTGCCATTTTTATAGACGGCACGCCTTCGGTACTGACGGTACCGTATTTGTTTATACAGAATTTCCAGAGCAATGAGGATTATTACCTCAACTTTTACTACACCACTTATTCCAGACTGCTTCGGATCATCGGTTTCTTTATAACTGTTGGGGTGCCTGGCTTCTATATTGCCATTGTGGCTTTCCACCACGAAATGATACCGACACAGCTGTTGATCAATATTGCAGCCGAAAGGCAAAGCGTTCCATTGCCGGCCAACATTGAAGCCTTCATCATGCTGGTAATATTTGATATCCTTCGGGAAACCGGCATCCGCATGCCCTCCAACATCGGCCAGGCCTTGGGCATTGTAGGCGCACTGGTCATCGGCCAGGCAGCCGTGGAAGCCAAAATGGTGGCTGCCCCGATGATCATTGTGGTTGGCATTACCGGCATTACCAACCTGCTGGTGCCAAAGCTCAACGCACCGGTCATCTATTTGCGCTTCTTTGTCCTGCTGGCATCCTCCATCTTTGGCTTCTTTGGGTTTGTTCTGTCATCCGCCTGCATGCTGATTCACATCTTCAACCTTACCTCCTTTGGCCTCCCCCAGGTCATGCTTAGCGGAAGCTATCAGTATCAAGAAATCAAGGACCTGGCTTTCCGTTCGCCCTGGTGGTGGATGCGCACCCGTCCCGGTAGGATTTCGGCAAATACTGTTCGCATGAAGGATCAGGGTGGGGAAAACAATGAATAAGAAAACAAAATTCGCCGCTTTGTGCCTTTTGCTCATGTTTGTACTAAGCGGCTGCTGGAATTACCGCAGCCTCAGCGAAATCGCCATTGCCGCAGGCATGGCCATCGATATGGACCCTGAAAGCGGAGAATTTCTGATCATATGCGAAGTGATTGATTTGTCAGGCGATGTAGCCTCCGGCGGACCAAAAACAAGATTGGTGACAACAAAAGGCAAAACGATCTTTGACGCGGTGAGAAATGCCAAAAGGCGTTTGGAGAAAAAACTGTATTTTGGCAATATGAACCTTATTGCTGTCAGCGAGGAGCTTGCAAAAAACGGTCATATTGAGCATGTATTCGACTGGCTTTTGCGGGATGCCGAAATGCGTGAAACTGCGTACATTGTTATCTCCCAAGAAAAAACAGCGGCGGATCTGCTACGAACCAAAGGCATCAATACAGCCATTATTTCGTATGAAATAACCAACATTTCCAGAGATGATCAAAGTGTTACTGCGTCAACAACCGGTTCCATGTTGTACCAAATTTTCAATGTATATCATGCCGAGGGTTTTCACAATACAATTCCCGCCTTTCATGTTGTCACCAATGAAGAAGAGAACATCGCCGAAGCAAACGGCATTGCAGTATTTAAGGGAGAACAATTTGTAGGATACCTGACACCGGAGGAATCCAAATACTTCCTGTTTGTCATGAACGAGGTACAGGGCGGGATTTTAACGGTATCCCAAAATGGAGAAGAGAAAGACAACGTTTCGCTGGAAATATCCGATAATAAAACCAAACATTCTTTCAAGGTCGAGGATGGCAAGCTGAAAGTGACCATCCATGTTGAAGCCACTGCTTACCTGGCAGAGATTGAAGGAAAATTCGATTCACTGGACCCGGAGATGATTACATCTTTGGAGGCTGCGGCAGGAGCTGCGCTCAAGAACAGAATGGAAGATGTGATCAAAAAGGTGCAAACGGAGTACGGCTCCGACATCTTCGGGTTTGGAGATTTGATTCACAAAAAAAACCATAAGCTTTGGGCTCAAATATCCAACAGTTGGGATGAAATTTTCCCCACGCTGGATGTAACGGTGAACGCAAAAGTAAGCATTGTAAATTCGGCCTATATCAAAGATACGAAGCAGGAGAAGGACAAATGAATACTGCAATCGTTGTTTTGCTTTTTGCTTATATCCTTGTGAAAGACTTTATTTCTCATTGGAAAAACACAGGGGTCAAAGACAAATTCGTATATATGGCTTTGATGCTTTTAAGCTTCAGCGTGCTGATACTTTTTACGTTTGACATTCCAGTTCCTTCACCCTCCGGACCGATCAGGGATTTGATTGACACCATATTTCCCACGCTGAATCAATGACTTTCGAGAAAACTGCTTTTGAGAGGATAAAGTCATGCGCAAGGAAACATTCACATTCAGCCAGGCGGTTTTCACCCTTCTTCTGTTTCTCTTCGGCAGCAGCGTTGTATTGGGCGTAAGCGGCGAGGCGGGGCAGGATGCATGGGTATCCGTGCTCCTGGCCGCTGTAATGATGATCCCGCTGATGCTTATGTACGCCAGGATCATGCGTTTGTTTCCGGAAACGGATTTCTTTGATATACTGGAGAATTTGTTTGGAAAGATTTTGGGGAAGCTTCTTGTGCTGCTCATCACCTGGTATGCCATTCATTTATGCGCCCTTGTGGTGCGCAATTTTACCGAATTTTTGCAAATTGTCTCCATGCCGGAAACGCCGCAACTGCCCATGATGATTGCACTGATCAGCGTAACGGCTTACTTGGCAGCAAGCGGCGTAAGTGCCCTGGGCAAGTGGTCCATGGTCATGTTTCCTATTGTTATGCTGATTGTAACATTCACCATCATACTGGCACTGGCTGATTTGGATGTTGCCAACCTGCAACCGGTTTTCGAAGCAGAACTGCCCAAAGTGCTCACAGGTGCTTACTATACCTTGACTTTTCCGTTTGCAGAAACAGTTTTGTTCTTGTGCATGGCTGGCGCGGTAAAGAAGCAGGTAAGTCCCTATAAGCTATATACATTCTCTATTTTCTTTGGCTGCATCGTATTGATTGTTATCGTTTTACGAAATGTAATGATCCTTGGAACACCCATGGTAGGAGCTTCTTACTTTCCTTCTTATACAACAGCCAGGCTTCTACATGTCGGTGATTTTTTGACAAGAATTGAAGGAACAATCACCATGAATTTTTTGCTGGCCGGCATTACAAAGGTAACGGTATGCCTGCTCGCCGCAGCCAAAGGAATGGCCAAACTGTTTAACATTACGGATTACAGGCGGATCATGATGCCGGTTGCCATGCTTACGCTTGCGCTTTGCGCCATCGTGTACAAGAGCGCCATGGAAATGTTTGGTTTCCTCAGTTATTATGCGATTTATGCCATCCCGTTCCAGATATTGATCCCGGCTGCGGTGTGGATCACGGCTGAGATCCGGGCAAAAAAGCATGCAGCCGCTTGAATCGCAGTATACAGCAACAGGATACGACTACATGGGAACAACGCCATATCCGCCCGTTCACACGGTCAGGTATGGCGTTGTTGCAATGCAGCGCTATGCCTGTCAGATCAGACTGACTTCCGCCCGAACACATCGGCCAAGGCATGAAACCTCATTCACGGCGTATGTTTCCGCACTGTACTCCCTGTCATAGCTCTGCAAAAGAAGCTGAAAATTTTCAAGCCTTTTGATTTTGCGCAGCATCCGCCGACCCTTGGCTTCCACCAGCATAATAGCTCCGTCAATGGGGCTGCCGGCCGGGACAACAAGCACCAAATCGTTCTGGCAGACACGAAACCCCCGCAGCGCATCGTCGGGCACCAAATAATAATACACCTTGTCCGGCGGGGCGTTTTCAATATGTCCGTTCAAAACAGGCAGCAGCTTGTGGTCGATTTCCTTCATCACGGCGTTGTACACCGGCACGCGCTTGAGTACGCTGGTAAGGGCGTCCAGCCAAATGGAGCCCTCGACACCGTCCCCTGCGCTGGCCATTGGCTCTTCCGCCTTTTTGGCCTTGTTCTCCTGTACGGCTTTTTGCAAAGCAGGCTGCACGGTTTGCAGGTCCACCGTGGCTGCAATATCGTCCAGGGTAAAATCAGCCTCCGTTTGCTGCTTCAGACCGATGCTTTTCAAAATGCGCCGCGCCTGGTCGTCGGCAATAATGCGCGTTCCGGCCTCCACATCGATGAGAAAGCTTTCCGCCACACCGCATTTTTTTGCCACCTGCTTGTGGGTAAGCCCCTGCCGCAGACGTTCGGTTTTTAATAGATCGCCCAATCGGCTCATGTTCGTTCCTCCTGTATTTTGCATGCTTTTTACGTTACCATTTCAAAGGGCCAGTCACAGTCAGTATAGCATATTTTATCCTGTCAAAAAAGCCCATTATCATCCCCGTTCTGTTAAAAAATCTGCATGGCTGATAGCAAAAGCCTTTTCGCTCCAAGCAAAGTGTGATATACTACGCAGTGTGTGTTTTTAGAACATTGAGCCGGTAAGGAGGAAACGATTCGATGCAATACTCCAGAGAAGTGGAAGAAATGGTATGCGTCAAAAAGGGCCCGAACCATGGCCCCGCTCCCATCCCTGAAGAGGGCAAGTGGGTACAAGCCAGGGAAATCAAGGATATTTCCGGCCTGACCCACGGTGTGGGCTGGTGCGCACCCCAGCAGGGTGCCTGCAAGCTGACCCTGAACGTGAAGGACGGCATCATTCAGGAAGCGCTGGTGGAAACCATCGGCTGCTCCGGCATGACCCATTCCGCCGCCATGGCCGCCGAGTTTCTCCCCGGCAAAACAGTTTTGGAGGCTCTCAATACCGACCTGGTGTGCGATGCCATCAACACCGCCATGCGGGAACTGTTTCTTCAAATCGCCTATGGCCGCACCCAATCCGCTTTCTCAGAGGGGGGCCTGCCCATCGGCGCCGGCCTGGAAGACCTGGGCAAGGGCTTGCGCAGCCAGATCGGCACCATGTACGGCACACTGGAAAAGGGCGTCCGCTACCTGGAAATGGCCGAAGGCTATGTTTTGAAGCTGGCTCTGGACGAGAATAAAGAAGTCATCGGCTACCAGTTCGTGCACCTGGGCAAGATGCTGGAAGCCATCAAAAAGGGCGTTGATCCCAAGGAAGCCTACGAAAAGAACGTGGGCACCTATGGCCGCTTCGCCGAAGCCAAGGAATACATTGATCCCCGCCACAAGTAATACAGCGCAAGAATGAGGTGAGAAAGCAATGGCAACCTTTGAAGGATATGAAAGACGAATCGCGAAAATCGAAAAAGTGCTTAACGAATACGGCTTTTCCTCCCTTGATGAAGTCAACGACATGCTGCTGAAAAAGGGCATCGACGTCGGCGCCATCGTGCGGAGCATTCAGCCCATCGCCTTTGAAAACGCTGTGTGGGCCTACACCCTGGGCGCAGGCATCGCGGTGAAGAAGGGCATTACGCAAGCCTCCCCCGCTGCCGAAGCCATCGGCCTTGGCCTGCAGGCTTTCTGCATCCCCGGCTCCGTGGCCGATCAGCGGGCAGTGGGCCTGGGCCATGGCAACCTGGCCGCCATGCTGCTTCGGGAAGAAACCAAGTGCTTCTGCTTCCTGGCAGGGCATGAGAGCTTCGCCGCCGCCGAAGGCGCCATCGGCATTGCCCGCACCGCCAACAAGGTGCGCCGTGAGCCCCTCCGCGTGATCTTGAACGGCCTGGGCAAGGACGCCGCCTACGTTATCAGCCGCGTCAACGGCTTCACCTATGTGAAGACCCAGTATGACTATTCCACGGGTGATTTGAAAGTAGAAAAGGAAACCGCCTTCTCCAGCGGCGAAAAAGCCAAGGTACGCGTATATGGCGCGGATGATGTCAGCGAAGGCGTGGCCATTATGATCAAAGAGGGCGTGGATGTTTCCATCACCGGCAACTCCACCAACCCCACAAGATTCCAGCACCCCGTAGCCGGCACCTACAAGAAGTGGGCCGTGGAAAACGGCAAGAACTACTTTTCCGTGGCTTCCGGCGGCGGCACGGGCCGTACCCTGCATCCTGACAACATGGCCGCCGGTCCCGCCAGCTACGGCATGACCGACACCATGGGCCGCATGCATTCCGACGCCCAGTTCGCCGGCTCCTCCTCCGTGCCCGCCCATGTGGAAATGATGGGCCTCATCGGCATGGGCAACAACCCCATGGTTGGCGCTACTGTTGCCGTGGCCGTGGCGATTGAGGAAAACAGCAAGTAACTTTCAACGACGCATATGTAAAAACAGGCCTGTTCCTTTTGATGGAAAAGGCCTGTTTTGCATATGGTCTTCCTTTTTCATCCAAGTAATGATATGATGGCTGAAGTGGAATTTTGCATACGCAGCAATGATCAAGTACGAAGGAGCGGCATGTATGGCAGTGATCTCATGGAAACAGATGGCCCAGGAAAAAGGACTTACATTTCAGGACAGAGCAATCTTCGGGTGGTTAAACGGCTGCTTTATCACATTGGTTTACATGTTGGACACGATGTGCTTTCATGTGTATGTGCCCGCCCAGCCTGAAGCCCAGGAACAGTCATCTTTGGAAGAACACAAGCAAAATGCCTCCCTTTTGCGGGCGGAGGCCGTGCGTGCCCTGGAGGAAACGCTGAAGGAGTTCAAGTTTCACCACGTCCGCTCTTTAAGCGGCGAACAAACCGTAGGCGTAGAGTTTAGGGGCAGCAGCGTCAAAGCAATCAAAAGGCTAAGCGAATTCCTTGACAGCGCTACTCAAAAAGTCGCCGCCTTGGGCATTGTATCCGAAAAAACGTGCAGCATCTGCCATCAGCCTTTGGATTCAGGCGAAGTGCCCGTAAGAATCAAGGAGTATGTCTTCCCTATGCATGATGCCTGCGCCGACAAAGCAATTCAGGATGCCGCCTGGGGCAAGATAGAAAAAAAGGGAAGTGTCCTTACTGGAATACTGGGGGCTGCTTTGGCGGCTGTAATAGGCGCTATTCCCTGGGCTGTGGTTTTTGCGATGGGCTATATGGTCAGTATCGTTGGAATTCTCATTGGCTTCCTGGTATCCAAAGGCTATGACTTGCTGCATGGGCGGCAAGGACGGGTCAAGATCGCCGTGGTGCTCCTTTTTGTGCTGCTGTCTGTTGCCCTGGGGCAGGTGGCCGGTACAAGTTATGATGTTTCCAAGTATTATGATGAAGCCAAAGCCGGGCTGAAGCCATACGAGGAAATGATATACACCAAAGCCGAGGCAATCATCATCTTCTGGACGGAGGATCTGATGGCAAGTCCCGAAGGCATAAGGGAGACACTCGGCAATTTCGGCATGGGCGTATTCTTCGCGCTGCTGGGCTGCTTTGGCATGTTCAAGCAAATGGCAAGGGATACGATACCCGCAAAGCCCAAGAGGATGACAGCCTCCCTCTGACAAAAACAATTTTGCTGATTCCTTCAAAGCAAAGGAGCGTTCATGAAGCATACTACTTACCACAAGCTGGTCAGGGACAAAATTCCTCAGATCATTGAGGCATCCGGCAGAAAGGCTGTTGTGCAAAACGTAGCTCAAAACGAGAGGCTCCCCTTGCTTCAGGAAAAGCTGAAGGAAGAGCTGGCTGAGTACCTGCAATGTGGTTCGCTGGAGGAACTGGCAGATCTGCTGGAGGTCATGCATGGCGTGGTGGTGTGCTCAGGTCATGCCTGGGGTGATGTAGAGTCCATTCGCAATGCAAAAAGGCAGGAGCGGGGCGGCTTTGAACAGGGTATTCTTCTTTTGGAGGTCGTAGAGCCCTAATCGTGTATACAGATAGATCAGCATAAGCCTCCCATCATAATAAAGCGGCTGAACAGCAATCGTTCCGCCGCTTTCATTACCCTGCCCTGGGGAGCCAGGAATTCATTCCTCATGAGGATATGGAATTCCGGAAACCATACAGCCGGATGTTCAGCGCCAGGTATCCAATATCTTGATGAACCCTTCCATGAATCCCGGCAAGCGCACATCCTGGGCGGCCACACAGTTCAGCTTGGCCACCACCTTGCCATCCAGCAGGATTCTGACGGTACCCAGCGTATCGCCCTTCAGGATAGGTGCCTGCACCGATTCAGGCAGCTCCACCTCCATGGCCAATTGTTTTTCCTGGCCTACTCGAAGCAGCATGGAAAGCCCGCTGCCCAGCGCCGTGTCCACCGTGTCCCGGGAACCTCTTGTCACCTGCACCTGTTGGCCCAATAAGTCGCCTTCCCTGGCGATGGTCACCCTGCGGTAGGTGGCAAAGCCGTAGTCCAGCATGGATCTGGCTTCATCAAACCGGGTTTGACTCTTGGGGTTGCCCAGCACCACGGCCACCAAGCGCATTCCGTTCTTTTCGGCAGTAGCGCTGACGCAGAACTTGGCCTCGTCAGTGGAGCCGGTTTTAAAGCCGTCGCATCCTTCATAGAAGCGCACCAGGCGGTTGGTATTGGTCAGGTCTGTGATCCTGCCGCTGGGGTGTTTGAGGGTATCGATCCACACGCTGGAGTATTTGTGATAGGCGGGATGCTTGCCAACCTCGCAGGAAAGTGTGGCCACGTCCCTGGCTGTGGTGTATTGCCCGCTTTGTGGCAGGCCGGTGCAGTTGACATAGTGGGTATTGGTCATTTGAAGCTCAGCGGCCCTGGCGTTCATTCGGTCTACAAAGGCTTGCTCCGAACCGGATGTATGCTCCGCCAGCGCGATTGCCGCATCATTGGCGCTGGCCATGATGGTGCACTGCATTAGCGTCTCCAGTGGATATACAGCCCCGGCATCCAGCAACGCCTGGCTGCCCTTGGCGGAGGCGGCATTCTTGGATACCATCACCTGATCGGCAAGCGAAATCGCGCCGCTGTTGATGTCCTCCAGCAGCAAGAGCGCCGTCATCAACTTGGTGATGGAAGCCACCTGCCGCTTCTCATCAGCGTTCTTTTCAAAGATGATGGTACCGGTAGATACCTCCGCCAGCACGGCGGAAGGTGACGTGAGGGAAACGGGTTCCCCAGATTCCAGCGGCGCGGCCCCCGCCGCAGGTATGATGAGCAAAACGGCCAGCAATGCCGAAAAGAAACGCAACCCTTTTCCCATGATGTATCCCCTTCCCAAGTCAAGCGGTATGCGTTCTTATCATGCCCTGACATAGCCGGGAAAAGGCATGGGATTTTTTGGCATGCTTACATGTCTCTGACCACCGCATCAATCAATGCCCGGAAGGTATCCTTTACCCTCTCGCCCGTCTCCATAACCTCTTCGTGGTTTAGCGGCGTGTCCATTATGCCGGCTGCCATGTTGGTGATGCAGCTTAGGCCCAGCACCTTCATGCCACAGTGCCTGGCCACAATCGTTTCAGGCACGGTTGACATGCCCACGGCGTCAGCGCCTAAAATCCTGGCCATGCGTATCTCCGCCGGTGTTTCAAAGCAGGGTCCGTTAAACCAGCAGTACACGCCCTTTTGCAGCTTGATTCCAAGTTCCCCGGCCTTTTGATGGGCCAATGCAGAAAGTTCCCGGTCGTAGGCGTAGGTCATATCGGGAAAACGGGTCCCAAACTCGTTAAGGTTTGGCCCGCGCAACGGATTCCGCCCGGAAAGATTGATGAAATCGGTGATCTGCATCAGGTCTCCCGGCTGAAAATCAAGGTTCACACCGCCGGCCGCATTGGTTACGATCAGCGTTTTTACACCCAAGAGCGCCATCACCCGAACAGGCAGTGTAACCTCCTCCAGGCCATATCCTTCGTAGGCATGAAAGCGGCCTTGCATCATGCAAACACGTTTGCCATGCAAGTTTCCTGTATGCCACATCCCCGCATGACCTGGCACCGTAGATTCCGGAAAGCCGGGGATATCGCTGTAGGGCATTGATTTGGCATCCTTCAGTGCTTTTGCATACTCCCCCAGACCGCTGCCCAAGATTATGCCGATTTCCGCTCTTCCGCAAGCCTCCTCAATGACCCGTGCTGCCTTGTGGATCTTCTTGAGCATACCGCATCCTCCGTATTACAAAATATCATGTAGAAAGGATTTCGCCGAAAACCGCTGGGGAAGGTTCAAGTAATCCGCAACGGTGGCGGCAATGTCTGCAAATGATTCGCGTACCCCAATATCCGAAAGCTTCTTCATGCCCTTATGCCAGCACAGGATGGGCACATACTCCCTGGTATGGTCGGTGCCGGGAAAGGTTGGGTCTACCCCATGGTCAGCGGTGATGATCAGCAAATCCTCCGGCCCCATCAAAGAAAACAATTCCGGTAGTTTGCTGTCAAAGTAAGCAAGCGCTTGGGCATACCCTGCCGGATCATTTCTATGCCCGTAGACCATGTCGGTATCCACCAGGTTGGTAAAAAGCAGGCCTTCAAAGTCTTCACGCATGTAGTCAAGCATTGCCTCAATGCATGCAGGGTTTCCGGCGGCATGGTTGCTTTTCGAAAGACCCCGGTGATTAAAGATGTCTTCAATCTTGCCAACGCCCAGCACCTGCTTCCCCGCAGCCTTTACAGCATCCAGCAGCGTTTCGCCGGTAGGGTCCAAGGAAAAATCACGGCGCCTTGGCGTACGCACAAAGTGACCCGGCTCCCCGGAAAAAGGCCTGGCAATCACCCGGCCAACCGCATGCTCGCCGGTTAAAATACGCCTGGCGGTTTCGCACATTTCATAGAGTTTTTCGGGAGTATGGACTGATTCATGGCAGGCTATTTGGAACACGCTGTCGGCCGAGGTGTACACAATAGGATACCCGGTCTTCAGATGTTCTTCCCCCAGCTCCACCAAAATTTCCGTACCGGAGGCAGGCTTGTTGCCCAAGGTTTTTGTATTTATTGCGCTTTCAAAGGCATCCATCACATCTTTGGGAAAGCCTTCGGGATAGGTGGGAAAAGGCTGTGCCAAGGTCAGCCCGGCTATTTCCCAATGGCCGGTGGTGGTATCCTTCCCTGGCGAGCGCTCCTTTGCCTTGCCGAATGCGCCTATTGCACTGTCATCTGCGGGATAGCCAGCACCATCAATATGCCCAAGGCCAATTTTCGCCATATTGGGCAAAGCGGGGCTTGCAGATGCCACCACATGGCGCAGTGTATTGGCCCCCACATCGCCATACGATGCGGCATCGGGCAGTGCACCCACGCCCACGCCATCCAGAACGGTCAGAATCACACGCTTCATGAAATCCTCCTTTGGAGTTCGTCCCTCCTGTATTTTACACAGGGAAAGCGATAATGAAAAGGCTTTTTCGGAATTTTCAGGAAATCCGAACAAGCCAACTCATGCATAAGCAGACGCTGCTGCGGAAAGCTATTGTCAGTATCAACAGCAAGGAGGAAGCTTATGAAACATAATCCCGATGACCGCAGGGACAACGTAGACCATATCCAAAAGAATATTGACGCCACCATCCGAAATTCCCGCCTGGCCGACGATATGATTGCGCGCACCTCCGACCCCAAGGCCAAAGAAGCGCTGGAGGATAAAAATGTGCGCAGAAGCCATGCTCTTGATGACATGCGCAAGGAAATCAAGGACGAGGCAAAGCATCAAAAAAAGAAAACGTGATGAGTTCGTTTGGTTCGAAAACAGCCTGCAGCAGGCCTTGACTTCACCATGAAGCATGGCCTGCCTTTTTTATTGCTTGTTGGCCTCAAGAAACACCCCAAAATAATGCTGTACCTGATCATCCGTCAGTTGAAAAGCTTTCGCAACATGATCCACCATTTTTGTCGGCCTTTCCCTTACAATCGTCCGAAGCAGATCCACATACTTTTGCCACCTTGCAAGGCTTGTATCCGGCCAGCGCTTCACATGATCTCCCATCAGCGGCCCGATAACGGCAGCCCATTCATCCACCTTGGCCGCAAGGTCTTTGGCAATGAATTTTTCATGCAGTATTTCCCCGAAGCGTGTCAAAAACAGGTCTCGCATCTTGGGCACATTCATCAGCGCTGCAAACGGTTCGTGAAAAAACCTGTCCATTTTCTCTGTGGCCCGGGTCAAATAAAGGTTCAGCGGCTGCCGTCCTACGTTATCCATGCAGCCGTCCATGTCGAACAGCGCCAGCTTCCATTTGCCACCGGGCACCATGTAGTAGCGGACATTGTGCATGTCGGAATTGCCGGACACAATTTCCAGTATGGCATGGTCAAAATAGCTCATTACATCCAATCGATCAAGAACGTATTGCAGATTTTCGGACACCTTTAAATCTTTATACCTGCAAAACTGTATCAACGCTTCCATTTCTGCGCGGCTGCCCTGAACAACCGAACCTCTGCTTCGAAGGATGGAGATGCCCTCAATGGTATCCTCATCGGTGACACCTTCCCACTGGGCTATGGAATCCTGGTTGATCTTTTCCCGCAGGTTGTAGTGGCCCCAGTACTGGCCATTGATGTATACCACCACCGGCAACGCATCCTGGTACATAACATGAAGACCTTTGGCCAGGGAGGTCAACAGTTCATCCTTGAAACGCGTGCCTCTTGATTCCGTGCCGCCGGAGCGCAGCGTCAGGGCTTTGTAGGAATCATACTCCCTATTGGGAAAGGGATTGAAGTCGAATCTGTCCTCCCCCAGCGCACCTCTGGCAAATATCGAAACAGTCTTCTGCGGACGCGTAAGTCCCAAACCACCGCTTACACAGAAGGAAGCAAGCTGGTTCAAAAGCATTCTGCCATCGTCAAAATACTGCACATGCATGGGATATTCCCAGTTCTGATAATAGTTGGGCGTGCTGCCAAAGCCCTTCACAAAGAGGCCTGTGCCCGGATCGGTCAGATATTTCTGGTCAGTAATCAGGGACACCACGGGAACAGAAACATCCACGCCATACAGGAAGCTTGCCGAAGATACCTTGGAAGAAAGCAGTCCATCCCCAAAGGCCCGTGCCCGAAGCACCGTATTGGCGCTAATTTCAAGCTGCCCCGTATATTCCGGTGAATTCACCGTTGGCGTTCCGCCATCCAAAGTATAGCGGATCACCGAGCCCTTTTCCGCACTGAGGGTGACGGTTACCGGCGCGGCATACAACCCCCCGGCAGGTGAGATTACCACATCCCCTGCCCTGTTTGAAAAGCCGGCATCCTGATTTCTGGATTTTGGCGTTTGCACTTCAAAAAAGGAAAAGGCTCCTTTCTCCGGAACTCGGCCATAGGCAATGTTGCCATGCTGACGCCCCAGGGATACATGATCCACAACACCCTGGCTGCCTGACAAAAACACCGCTCCGTTGGTTTTTTTCAGTTTGAACGTGGCGTAATAGGTATTGGGCTTGCTGCTTAGAAGATCCCTGCCAGCCATATACACAATCGCATATGCGCCTGCCGCGAGCGTCGAGCCTTTGGGAAAGGACCATTTGCCAGGATTCAATATATCATCCGAAAGAAAATAATCCGTCAGCCGGATGCCTTTTTTCGTACCGTTGTACAATTCCACATAATCGTATGCATTCCCGTTCAAGTCAAACGTTCCATTATCCGCAACCACCTCATTGATATATAGCCCGGCCGTGTTTCCTTCAAACACCATTTGCTCATAGGTCTCTTTATCCATGATCACATTGGCTTCGCCAGGCGTAGGCTGAAAGGTTTCCACCCATTGATTGCTTTCTCGTGCCATGGCCACATCGTTTTGCATGGGGCCAAATGTTACATAATCCAAAGCATTGCCCGTTGGATCGGTCAGAAGCACGCATTCGCCCTCGCTGCTTAGGCCAAAGCCCATTTCCGCCTCGGTGAGGTAAATGGCAAGATACCCTCCTGCAGGCAAAACCGTATCGGGAAATCGCCATTTGCCCGGCTTGTCCGGATGATCGGAGATGCCATACCCTGTCAAGTTCAAGTCTGTTCCGCAAGGATTATGAATCTCAATGAAGTCCGGCGTTTCACCGTTCCCCGGAAAAAGCGTGTTGACAGACAACAGCTCGCTGATGTACAGGCTGCTCCTTTCCCCGTCATTCCCCTCCAGCACCTTACCATCGCAGTACCGCTGATTGTATAAAAGGGCGGGTACAGTAAGCTCGTGCAGAAGGTCTCCATGCGCATTGTACAAATACAGGGTTTCACCCTCCGATGACAGCTTGAAGGGTGCGTCGGGCTTTTCTCCAGTACAATACACGGTTACGCTTTTGCCGGGCTTCATGATCCTTTCGTCAAATACATATGTATCCTGCCCGCCATCCGTCAGCATACAGCCGCCAATATTGACTTCACTGTCTCTTGTATTGGTCACTGTCACATAATCGTGAGCCTGCATGCTTTCATCCAAACGAAGCGTCAGATTTTTTGAAACGACCTCCGTCATGCGCAAGTCGGCTAACGCGCTGGAACTTAGCATCAAAAGCGTCATCACGATGACCATGCCGTATTTTTTCATAAAGAGACCTTTCTTTCCCCGCCGTATCTTGCGTATACAACAATCATCCATATAGACAATATGTGTCGTTTGCATGTGCAAAACAGAAATCCACCTTGTTATATTCCCTTCATTCCCCTGCATTCCTTCAAATGCCATCTCATAACAACTACATTGTATTCAAGTATTGTACCAAAAAACCGGATTGGATACAGGCTGTATCCAAACCGGAGTTTCCAACTGAACAAGATGGGCTTCCATATTGTTTATAATTGCAAACCCATGATGCATTCTACCTGTCCAGCGTTATGTTCTCCAGCAGCTTGAAGCGGGAAACCTCCTTTTGCAGGGAAGCAGCAAGGGAGGACAGTTCCTCACTGGCGGCGGAGCTTTGCTCTGCTGTGGCTGCGTTGATTTGGACCACTTTCGATACCTGTGTCACACCCTGGGTAATCTGGGCAATGGCGGCTGCCTGTTCGGAAGCCGCTTCCTCTACTTCCCCAATGTTCTTTGCAACCCTGGAAGCTTTATCAGCAGCATCCTGAAGCATGGCTGATATTTTATCAGCAATGTTTGTACCCTTGGCAACCGCTTCAGATGATTCGCCAATCAACTCAGCTGTCTGCTTGGCCGCTTCGGCTGACTTTGCGGCCAGGTTCCGCACCTCGTCCGCCACAACGGCAAAGCCCTTGCCCGCACTGCCGGCCCGGGCGGCTTCGATGGATGCGTTCAGTGCCAGGATGTTCGTCTGAAACGCGATTTCCTCAATTACCTTTGTGATATTGCTGATCTGTTCCGACGAAGCGGCAATTTTCTTCATTGATTCGTTTAATAGCTCCATTTGACCGGTACTGTCCTGCACGCTTGTGTTGGCCCTTTGTACATTTTGGGTGGCCTGCTTGATGGAATCTACGTTCTTCGCATCCTGTTCGGCAATTTTTCCTATACTGGAAGCCAATTCTTCCGCGGATGCTGCCTGCTCTGATGCGCCGGATGCCAGGCTCTGCGCACCGGTGGATATTTGCATTGCACCCAAATGCACCTGGTCAGTAGAGGCGCTGATCACGGAAAGCACATGATTCAAGGATGTTGATATGTTTTGCATCGCGTCCTTGATGGGTTTGAACTCTCCTTGATACTGAACAGCGCTTGTCACTGTAAAATCGTTGTTTGCCATGGAAGACAATACGGTTGAAATGTCATCAATATAAGAACGAAGGCCAGATACCGTATGCCTTAGTGCTGCGGCAAGACGCGCAATCTCATCACGCCCTTTAACCTCGGCAACAGGTGCGGAAAGATTGCCCTGTGCCAGCATCTCTATCCGTTGCGTGACCGCAATCACAGGTTTGGTGATAGAGCGTGAAAACAACAGCGCCATAATGATGCTGACCGCAGCAAGAACCAGACCTGCAACAAGGCATAACCACATGGCCTGATTTACGTTCGCCATGACTTGGCTGACTGGAACAGTCACGGTAATCGCCCAGCCTTCAGGACCCTGAACCGGCGTAAAGCCATACAACCGCTGAATGCCTTTGTAATATGTGTAGGCTGTTCCGGTTTCCCCGGCAATCATCCGGCTTACAGCTGCCGCCACGGTTTCGTATACACTGTCTTTCTTGGCTTCCTCGATGAAGTTGGTCATATTCGCAACAACGGAAGCATCCGGATGCGCAACGGTTACGCCTGTTTTGTCGACCACATATGCATAGCCGCCGTCTCCCACCTTTACATTGCTAATGACTTGGCTGAACGTGTCATACAAAAGGCCGCAATACAGAACTCCCTTATAGCCGGTACCGTTATTGACCGGTGCTGCCAGCATAATGGTTACTTTGCCATCCACCTTGTTGATCAAGGGGCTGGACATGTACGTTTCACCGGCCATTGCCTTTTTGAAGTACTCCCGCTCTGCTATGTCGCTGTTGCGCGTTGTCTTGCCGGCACTGTCGGCAAGGGCGAGATACTGAAACCCTGCCTTTTGGGCAAGCTGGGCAAGCAAAGCATCTCTTTTGACAGTATCCTCCTGGGTGATATCACTGAGGGAGGCTGCCATTTCCAATTGTTTTTTATAACCCTCAATCTGATTGCGTACAGCCAGGCTGTAGGAAGTGGATAGCGCTCCCACGTCCTCTTCCAGTTGGGCGGTCATTTTTTGATAGAAAATCAACAGCGAAAAGGCAGTCATCACGATTGCGGTAAATAGGATCAGAACAGTAATGAAAAGACTCATTTTGTTTTGCAGGGATTTCATGGCGCACATCCTTTCCGGGCACAATTGGCTTTATCGAATTAATTCCCTGAGCTTGTCCACCAGCAGATGAATCTGGGGTTTTGACAATTGAGCGTCAGCGCCAACCTCCTTGCCCTTAAGGATCATTTCTTCCGATATCAACGACGAGAATATCATCACGGGCATTTTTGAGAAATTCTTGCTTTCTTTGATCCGCTTGGTCAGGTGATGCCCGTCCATTTGCGGCATTTCAATATCTGTGATCACACAACTGATCTGGCGCTCCACAGGACCGTTTTCTTCCTTGAGTCCTGTAAGATACTCCCATGCATCCTGCCCGTTCTCTTTCATGATGATATTTACGTAACCTGCTTTATGCAGGGCTTCGGATATCATTTTGCGCAGCATCATGGAGTCTTCCACCACCAAAATGCGATGTGCGGAATCCGATTGGACCGGGGGATGAATGAATTCTGCGTTTGCCGCAACACTGGTACCTGGATTGATATCCACCATGATTTTTTCAAAATCCAATATGGAGATCAGTGTATCCTTCAGCTTAGCAATTCCCGTTACAACACCTTCACTGCCACCAAAAATCGCCGAGTTGGGCTTCTCAATCGACTCCCAGGAAATCCAGTGGATGCCCACTACCTGGTGCACATGAAAAGCGATGTCCGTTTGGTTAAACGCTGTGATAACAAAAATATCCTGCTCCGGCCTTTGGGATGGAGCATGATTCAGATACGCGGCCAGATCTATCACTGTCAGCAGCTCATTACGGGGGCAGATAACCCCTTCCACGCAAGCCTGGGCATGTGGCATGGGCTGCACCGGGCGGTATTGAAGCAACTCACGCACCTTTGCCACATTAATGCCATAGCTGTTTCCTTCGATGCGAAACTCCAACAACCCCAGCTCATTGGTTCCTGTTTCCAGCATAATTTTGCTATCCATCGTACTCATGAACACACCTCAATACTTCCCCAAAGCAGACGCCGCATAAGACGCTGCCTTGTTTGCTTTGAATGGCTCCCCAGTCAGGGAGATGGCAGTAAATCCATCATTTTCATCAGTGGTATCCAGCTTGAATTTTCCCACTTCTTCCCGAAGCGCAGCAGCCTGGGCTGACATTTGCTCGCTGGTGGCTGAGTTTTCTTCCGCGGTAGCAGCGTTTGTCTGAACAACGGAGGATACTTGCGTAAGACCATGCTTGATCTGGTCAATAGCCGCAGCCTGTTCCACGGACGACTGGCTGATCTTTGCAATGCTCTCGTTCACAGACTCCGCTTTCGCCTTGACCTCATTGAGGATCAATGCAGTCTGCTCCGCTATACGCGTTCCCTCAGCCACCGTATCGGTGGACCTTTGGATCAACACAGATGTCTGCTTGGCCGCTTCCGCTGATTTGGCGGCAAGGTTGCGCACCTCATCCGCCACCACCGCAAAGCCCTTGCCGGCACTGCCGGCACGAGCCGCTTCGATCGCGGCGTTCAAAGCAAGGATGTTGGTCTGGAATGCGATATCCTCTATCACCTTGGTAATGCTTGCGATCTGACTGGATGCCAAACCGATGTTCCCCATCGCCCCGGTAAGCTGCTTCATATGCTGGTTTCCGGCGTTTACACCCTCTCCGGCCTGCTCCACATATCGGGTCGCAGCCTTGACATTGGCGGAGTTCTCGGCGGCCTGGCCGGCGATTTTCGTAACGGAAGCGCCCAGTTCCTCGATAGCGGAAGCCTGTTCGGTAGAACCGGCCGCCAGCGCCTGGGCTCCGCTGGCCACCTGGGAAGCCCCGGTCGAGACCTGCTCGGCGGCGGTATGGATGGTCGCCAATGTGTGATTGAGGGAGGATGCGATGTTTTCCATCGCCAGCTTGATATCCGCAAAATCACCGGCATAATCCATATCTACGTGGACACGCATGTCACCCCGGGACATCTGGCCAAGCTTTTGCGAAATATCGCGTATATAGCCCTGCAACGAGGATACAGTTGCTGCAAGCGCATTCGCCAGAATCCCCAGTTCATCACGGGATTGATGCTGAAGCTGAAGGTTCAGATTACCGCGGGCCATCTCCCCGGCGATGCCGGACATCCTGGCCAGCGGTTTGGCGATTGTCCGTTGAATGAAAAAGAGCAATACAGCAACCACGGTCGCTACTATCCCAAGCTCGATCAGCACCGTGTTCATAACTGTTTTTTGGCTCATCGCTTTTATTTCTGCAATGGGAACACCGGAAAAATAGACACCAATGGCATTGCCATCCGTATCAAGGATCGGTTTATAGGCAGTAGCATAGGGTGCACCAAGGATATCCGCCTCGCCATTATAGGTGATGTGTTCCTCCAGAACAGGCTTTGCAATGCGTGGATCCAGCTTGGTACCCACCACACGCTGCCCATCCTTGATGATGGTTGTGTTCGCGCGCTCATCCCCGATAAACACGGTATACTCACTGCCCGTCATACTTTTCAGCCTGTCCACAAATGACGGATTCAAAAGTGATACGCCTGTCAATACCACGCCCATGTTATTGCCTTGATCGTTCTTCACCGGCGCTCCTGCGCAAAAGCCAAAAGGAATGTCGTTGGACATAACGATATAGGCCTGTAGATCACCTGAAAGCGCACGGGAGAAACTCTTCAGGCTATACAGGGAATCCCAGGCCTTATCGCTGTGCGTGCGCACGAAGACATTTCCTTTAATGTCAGTGATGATGACAAAATCGACCTGCAATTGCAATCGTGCAATGACATCTTTGGCCACAGACCGCATGGTGGCGGCGTCGGCACGCTTTATGGCTTCAATGACGTCTTTGTTCCCTGCAAGGCTTTGGGCTGCCAAGGCTGTATCCGTCCGGTATTCATCCAGCACGACATCCATGGTGGAAAGTGCCATCCGGCTCCGTTCCGCGATGAGATTGACGATAACGCCCTGACTGCTGCCCGTTATGTAGACAACAGAGAAT
>JAEZLW010000196.1 GCA_023415145.1 Bacillota bacterium
ATTCAAAATGCCACAAAACGGTACGGCAGCTTTACCGCCGTGGACGGCGTCAGCCTTCATATTGAGCAGGGAGAAATCTTCACGCTGCTGGGCCCCTCCGGATGCGGCAAAACAACCCTGCTTCGGATGATTGCCGGGTTCAACACCGTGGACGGCGGCGAAATTTATTTTGGCGACCAGCTCATCAACCAGGTGCCGGCCCACAAGCGCGGCATCGGCATGGTGTTCCAAAACTATGCCATCTTTCCGCACCTGACCGTAGCGGAAAATGTGGCATATGGCCTGAAGGCGCAAAAGGTGAACAAGGCGGATATGAATCGCCGGGTGGCTGCAGCGTTGGAAATGGTGCAAATTTCCGCCTTGAAGGACCGGCGGCCCAATGAATTATCCGGCGGGCAGCAGCAGCGTGTAGCGCTGGCCCGGGCTTTTGTCATCGAGCCCAAGGTGCTTTTGATGGATGAACCGCTGTCCAATCTGGATGCCAAGCTGCGGGTGCAGATGCGCACCACCATCAAAAAGCTGCAGCGTCAGCTAGGCATTACCACCATCTATGTGACCCACGACCAGGAAGAAGCGCTGTCCATCTCCGACCGCATCGCGGTGATGAAGGACGGTCACATCATGCAGGTGGGCAAGCCCGACCAAATCTACAAAAAGCCAGAAAATCCGTTTGTGGCGGGCTTTATCGGCATCTCCAACTTTTTGGATTGCGAAATCGGCGGGGAGGACCCTAAAAGCGCGTCGATCCGATTAAGCGGCTTTGATACCAACCTGCGCACGCGCTTAAGCCGCCCCTATCAGGGGAAGGGAAAATTATCGGCCCGGCCCGAGCAACTGACGTTTGCATCGAATGAAGGGGAAGGGCTTCGGGGGCGGATTGAGCTTTCCACCTTTCTGGGGGATTTTATTGAGTACGAGGTACTGCTTCAAAACGGGCAGACTGTGCAGCTAAACGAATATACGAAGGATGCTCTGTCCATCAAGCCGGATGGAACTGAAGTTTATGTAGGTTTTGACCCCGGCAGCGTCAGCGTGTTTTCTTTGGATCAGGAGGTGCTCTCATGCTAGGCAGAGCACCTATCCGTCCGCACCGCGCGCTTCTTGCAAAGCCGAGGCTGGATTTTTGGTTCTTTGTCAAGGTGGTAGTCATACTGGCCATGGTGGCATTCCTGCTGTATCCCTTTTCTTCGCTGATCACAAGAAGCTTTTTTTCAAAAAAGGCTGAAGGATTCACACTGTATAATTATGAGCGGTTCTTTAGCAGGGCGTATTATTACAATGCACTGAAGAATACGGCTGTTGTGACCATCGCCGCCACCATTACCTGCACGCTGATCGGGGTGCCATTGGCTTACCTGATGACGCGCTACAATGTGTGGGGCAAGAAGATGTTCTATATCTTCATCGTCATGGCGCTGATGAGCCCGCCCTTTATCGGCGCATATTCCTGGATACTGCTTTTTGGCCGGGCCGGCTTTGTAACGAAGCTGTTTGCCTTCATCGGCATTACCATGCCTACCATATACGGTCAGGGCGGCATTGTCCTGGTGTTCACCTTCCACCTGTTCCCTTACGTTTATCTGTATGTATCGGGTGCGCTGACAAGCATCGACAGCTCTCTGGAGGAAGCGGGGGAGAATTTGGGCGCTTCAAAACTGCGCCGTTTGTTTACCGTTACACTGCCTGTGGTGCTGCCCTCCATACTGGCCGGGGCGGTGATGGTGTTCATGACCGCGCTGGCGGATTTCGGCACACCCATGCTCATTGGCGAAGGATACACCGTGCTGCCTGTACTGGTATACAACGAGTACATGAGCGAGCTGGGCGGCAATGCCAACATGGCCAGCGCGCTCTCGGTGATCATCGTGGCCTGTTCCCTGTCGGTGCTGTTTATACAGAAATTCTTTATTGCCAGGCGGAATTATGTCATGACAGCGCTGCGTCCGCCCAAGGAAATCAAGCTGCGGGGTATGAAGCGTTTTCTTATTACGCTTCCGGTGGCGGTGGTGGCCCTGATTGGCTTGCTTCCTCAGATCACGGTGGTGACGACATCGTTTATCAAGACCGATTTTACGGGTTTTGTGGGTGGATTCACTTTTGACAACTATAAGACCATCGCCAGCCGCCTGGGCCACAACATATTCAATACGTATTACTTCTCCGTGGCGGCCATCGCGTTTATCGTAGTGCTGGGGATGTTGATCTCCTACATCCTGGTACGCAAAAAGGGAAAGGTGGCAGCCCTCATCGACACGCTGGTGATGTTCCCATATGTCATACCCGGTTCTGTGCTGGGCGTATGCCTGATTGTGGCCTTCAACCGCAAGCCCATCATATTGACAGGCACCGCGGCCATCATGATCATATCCTATGTGGTGCGCAAGCTGCCCTATACGGTGCGCTCCGGAAGCGCCTTTTTGTACCAAACAGACCCCAGCATTGAGGAGGCGTCCATCAGCCTTGGCGTTTCACCCATGAAAACATTCTTTACGGTGATAGCCAGACTGATGCTGCCGGGCATACTCTCCGGCGCGGTGCTAAGCTGGATCACCTGTATCAATGAGCTCAGCTCCAGCATCATGCTCTATGCCGGGGGAACCTCCACCATTGCCGTGGCCATTTACCAGGAGGTGATGCGCATGAGCGACGGTACGGCGGCAGCGCTGGCGTCGATACTGACCATCACAACCATTGCCTCACTGTTGATATTTATCAGGGTGAGCAAAGGAAAGGTGTCCATTGTATAATGGAAAAGAAAAGCGGTCCGGTTTCTTGCCGGGCCGCTTTTTCAACCTCTATACAAGCTGAAGCAGGCGGACAATGCCCGTTACCAGCATACAGGCCGCAATGCCGATGGCCGTAGGAATCAAAAACGCGGCAGCCGTCCACTTTGCGCTTTTCGTTTCCTTATGAATGGTCCATAACGTGGTGCCGCAGGGCCAGTGCATAAGGGAAAACAGCATCACACACACAGCGGTAAGCCACGTCCAGCCGTTGTTTACAAGCAGCGCGTGCAACTGCGAAAGGCTTTCAAACTCCGTAAGCGACCCTGTGGCAAGATAGCTCATGAGCAGGATGGGAATCACGATCTCATTGGCCGGAAAACCCAGGATAAAGGCCATGAGGATATAGCCGTCCAACCCCATCAACCGGGCAAAGGGATCCAAGAAACCAGCGCAATGAGAAAGAAGGCTTATACCGCCCGCCTGTGTGTTGGCCAGAAACCAGATGATAAGCCCCGCCGGCGCGGCCACCGATATGGCCCGGCCCAATACAAACAGCGTACGGTCAAGCACGGAGCGGATGATGACCTTGCCGATTTGTGGCCTTCTGAAGGGCGGAAGCTCCAGTTGAAACGAGGAGGGCACCCCCTTCAGCAGTGTTCTGGAAAGCACTTTTGATGTGAAAAGCGTCATCGCAACGCCCAGCACCACGACACCTGTCAGCAGCAGCGTGGAGGTAACCGTGCCGAAAAACCCCCCGGCAGCCGCGAAGAACATAGTGATGACGGCAATCAACG
>JAEZLW010000035.1 GCA_023415145.1 Bacillota bacterium
CAACAGAGAATACCCCAATGAGCAGGATACCGCATACGGAAAAAAGCGCTAGTTTGAAACCGATCCTCCTGAAAAACGGAATATGAAGCACAAGCTTCTCCCCCTTTCAGATAAATTGGCATACCGCCGAATGCATGTGCAGTAACCGGCCATTTGCACATGGATATGTACGGCCTTGACCACAGTGCGCCGCACAGGCATGCTTGACATTGCATACCTTTATTCTCAGTACTTCCCGAGACCCGAGATCTCCATAGCTTTCGGCCTGTTTGCCAAAACCGGCTCCTTGCGCAAAGATATAGCAGCGAAGCTTTCCGCTTCGTCGTCGGATTCCAATATAAACTTTGCCACTTCCTCACGCAGGGCAGCAGCCTGGGCGGACATTTCCTCGCTTGTGGCGGAGTTTTCTTCCGCAGTGGCGGCGTTTGTCTGCACGACGGAGGATACCTGGGCAAGGCCCTGCCTGATCTGTTCAATGGCCGCAGCTTGTTCGGAGGATGCCTGGTGAATCTTTATGATACTTTCGCTGACAAGGTTGTCTTTCCCTTGGACATTATGCAAGATTTTCGCAGTTCGTGTCACAATTTCCGTTCCTTCAGCCACAGTCAAAGCAGAGTGGCCGATCAGATCTGAAGTCTGCTTTGCAGCCTCCGCCGATTTGGCTGCCAGATTGCGTACCTCGTCGGCAACTACCGCAAAGCCTTTGCCGGCATTTCCAGCCCGGGCAGCTTCGATGGCAGCGTTTAGCGCAAGAATATTGGTCTGGAACGCAATATCTTCAATGACCTTTGTTATGCTGGCAATTTGGCTGGAAGCGTTGCTGATGTTGGCCATTGCCCCGGTGAGCTTATCCATGTGCTCGCTGCCGTCCCTGACAAAAGCGCTTGCCTGCTCAACGTAGCCTGCAGCAGCATTGACGTTTGCGGAGTTTTCGGAGGCCTGATGGGCAACCCTTGCAGTGGAAGCGCTTAATTGCTCAAGTGCGGAGGCCTGCTGCGTTGAACCTGCAGCAAGCGCCTGAGCACCGCTGGCCACCTGAGCGGCACCGGTTGCGACCTGCTCGGCGGCGGTGTTGATAATCATCAGTGTCTGACTCAGGGAAGAAGCGATTCCCAAAAGGGCGGCCCTTACAGATGCAAACTCTCCTTCATATGCCTGAGTTAGCCGTATAGTCATATCCCCCTGCTTCATGGTTGTAAGAACGGATGTAATCTCGGCAATATAGTTGTGATATTCGCCCAGCCTTTCCAGAATTTGTCCCATGGACTTGGAAAGCTGCCCGATTTCATCCTTTGCGAATGTTTTTTCATCGATGGAAAGTTTCAGTTCACCCGATGCAATCCGTTTGCTGATACCGGTTATGTATAGAATGTTCTTTTTAGTATAATAGATCACGAAAACCGCCATGCCAGTCAGCAGTACGGCAATAAGCGCAACGATCAGCAGGGAACTGAATGTGGTATTTTGCACCTGCGCCGCAATAACGGCTGTGCTATTTTGGGCGTAGGCCTCCAGAAGCTCCGTCATCAAATTGATGTGTTCCCTGGCCGTATCGAATGCGGCAAAGTGGTTTTGGGCGTCAACGCCTGAGTTTGTCACAGTATTTGTGGCAAACCATTCATTATAATCGTTCGTAAACGCCTGTTGAAGCTGCTTGAGCGTAACTCCCGCGGTGGGATGCTTAAAGACTTCATACAAATCCGTATTGGCCTGTATCATTAAAAACGCATCATCCATGCGGGTTTTAACCTGTCCGGCATTCTCTGAAAAATCGGAAACCAGGCTCTTCAATACCTCAGCTGCATCGGAGCCTGTCACCTGATTTGCAAAATTGGCAAGCTCATTTTCCATGCTAACCATGAACGCCGACACAAGGCTTTCCAAAGCAGCCGATGAAATTGGGCCAGTTTGCTGGTCCTTCATCAGCGCAAGCTCAGCCGCAGCGTTTTTGGAAAAATCAGTGATCAGGCTTTCCAGCGCCTGGGATGGCTGTGCAGAAGGCTCCTGACTCTTCAGAAGCGAAAGCTCCTCCACAGCCTTTGAGGAAAAATCGTCAACAAGGTTCCTTAATGCCTGAGTCTGCTCCAGGGCAGACTTTCGGGCCGAAAACAGTGCGATTTCATCCTCCGCGACATAAGCCTGGTAAAAGTCCCTGTCCGCGTTCAAAAGCGCTGCCGTGGGCACAAAAAGCTCGTCATACAGTGTTCTTCGGGTTTGACTGTTTACCGTGTTCGTAAGATTGATGAATATCAGGGAGAGAACGATCAATGCAATCAACGCAGGTACGGTGATCAACAGGAGTTTTTTTGTAATCGACAGATTTTTCATATCATTCCCTCCCTGATGATTCATGAAAAGTTCTTAATACTTCCCAAACGATGAGGCGGGCCTGAACCCCGCTTTGCCCTGGGCGGGAGGCTCTTTTAGCAGGGAGATGGGGGCAAGGTGGTCTTTCTCATAACCGGAATCCAGCCTGAACTTGCCCACTTCTTCCCGAAGCGTGGCAGCCTGGGCAGACATTTCCTCACTGGTGGCGGAGTTTTCTTCCGCGGTAGCCGCGTTTGTCTGTACAACGGCGGATACCTGGTTGAGTCCCTGCCTGATCTGTTCAATGGCGATGGCCTGGTCGGTTGATGCCTGCTCAATTTTTACAATGCTCTCATTGACCAGGTAAGCTTTTTCTTCAACATTCATTAAAATTTGGGCAGTTTGCTCCGTTATCTGTGCTCCCTCGTCCACCGTGATAGCAGAGCGCCGGATAAGTTCCGCGGTCTGTTTTGCCGCCTCAGCCGATTTGGCTGCCAGGTTGCGCACCTCATCCGCCACTACTGCGAAGCCCTTTCCGGCGTTCCCTGCGCGGGCCGCTTCGATGGCGGCGTTTAATGCAAGAATATTGGTCTGGAAAGCAATATCCTCAATAACCTTGGTGATGTTGGCGATTTGGTTGGACGAGGAGCCGATATTCGCCATCGCTTCCGTGAGCCGCTTCATGTGTTCGCTTCCGTCCTTGACGTTAGCTCCCGTCTGTTCCACATATTGCGCAGCCACCTTCACATGATTGGAATTTTCTGCGGCCTGCCCTGCGATTTTGGCAGCGGAAGCGCTCAATTCTTCCACTGACGACGCCTGCTGTGTTGAACCGGTGGCCAGTGCCTGTGCCCCGCTGGCCACCTGGGCTGCGCCGGTTGAAACCTGCTCGGCGGCGGTATGAATGGTCAACAGCGTGTGATTCAGCTCTGTCACCGTATTTTGTATTGCCTGCTTGATTGAAGCGAAGTCGCCGATATAATCCATATCCACAGCGATACGCATGTCGCCACGGGACAAATGGGAGAGCTTGTCCGATATATCATGTATATAGGCGGCTAGCAGCGCATTAGTCTTTTTGATGCTCTTGGCCATGCTGCCCAGCTCGTCACGGCTTTCATAAGAGATTTGTGCCTGCATATTCCCCTTTGCCATCTGTGCGTATACTTCTTCGATTTCCCGAATAGGGGCCAAGATCGATTTTCTGATGGCAAACGCAACGGCAACGGTAATGAGCAGTGACACCGCGGCAACGGCTATCAGCAGAGCCCGGGCCAGGCTGGCAGCACTTTGCCCGGTGGTTCTTTGCATTTGTGCGTCGTTATGTGTCGCAGCGGAAAACTGATCCAGTATGCCCTCGACCTTATCCAGAATGGGTGCATACTGCGTAATGTAGAGTTCCTGCGCTTTGTGAAGGCTTTCTGCCGTTGCTTCGGTTACAAGCTTTGTATATTCGCCTCTTATGGCAGCGGCACTTTCCAGCATCGCTTTCACATTCTTGATTTGCGCATCCTGATTAGCATCAGTCAGATTAGCTGCATATTTCGCCAGTGCATCATGTACAGGCTGTGCATCCTTGCCTGCCTGTTCCAATTCGGCTTTGATTGTCTGGGCATCGGTCATAACCAGCGCACGCAGAAAGTGCCGTTGCACCGATGCCATGTTTCTCTTCATGGACCAGGTGTAATCTATGTTTGGGACTGTTTTATCGCCGTACAACTCAATCTGCTCAACCATGTTGTTGATACTGAACATCGACACCCCGATAGACACCATCATCAATACAAGGACAATACCGAACCCGGTGATCAATTTCATGTTAACAGTCAGGTTTTTAAAGAGATTTCCTCTTTCCCTCTTGATTCCGGAGCTTTCTAATATATTAATCATCATCTGCTTTCCTTCCTTTTGCTGTGTTGCCACAGTATTAATGCCATGGATGGCTTGGGTTTTATTCCATCCATTATTTCCCCCGGTCGATCAAAACCAGATCCATAAACTCCGAGGCAGTGATCTTCACTGGCATTCTGCCCGCCTTGGTGAAAATCAGGTAGTTTCCATCCGTTTTGATACTTGCAAACAATTCTTCGTCCCGAAGCATACCAAACCTTGCGGTATTCAGCCTGGAGCGGAAGTCAAAGTGAATGTTTGTACCGGTTTTCATGGTTACATCCAGTTGATAATCCGGCAGTGCGCATACGCTTTTAAAGTATCCCTCCTCCGTTTGGTCTTCCTCACTTACCATTTTAGGAGACAAACCTCGCTTTTGCATACTCCGTTTTGTAGTATTTTTCTCTTTTTCGTCATCATTTGGCTTGGATTGAGCTTCGGTGGCGCCATTTTTAGGGGAGCTGTTTCCAATCAGCCCCAACTTTCCCATGACTTCGATCAGCTTATCCGTATCTATGGGCTTGGCTGCGTAGGCTTCACATCCATATTCAAAAGCCGTCTTCACCATCTGCGCTTCAGCCAGCGCTGTTGTCATAATGATTTTCACACGCTGATCCTTCGGGATGCCGTACTGCTTCTCCAGCTCCCTGATAGCCTTGAGGGTTTTTACGCCATCCACCTTTGGCATCATGATGTCAAGGCAGATCAGCTGATACGGCTCTTTGTCCTTGAGCGCCATCAAAAAGGCATCGATCGTTTCCAGGCCGTCAACGACCATGTCGCAATCTCCGTACTTCTCCAGAAACTTGCTCAAAAAATTTCTGCTGACCAGATCGTCTTCCGCAATCAGAATTTTCATGGTCTGTCCTCCTCGTATCGAATATGGAACATACTTATCATTTTCAGGTAATGGTCTTTTGCGGCATCCCATTTTCGGCCCCTAGCGGCAAGCTCGGTTTTAAATGCCAGCTCCGCCAAATCATCTGCGCCCAACCGGATGGCCAGTTCCTTCGCCTGATGCGCAGCTTCTTCCACCGGGGACAAATTGTTTTCCAGCAACAAGATTTGTATCTGCCGCAGTACCTGATGTATCTCCTGAAGCTCATGGGATGCATCGTCCCCAAATGCCATATGGTCCGCTGCGTCAAAAACGATCTCTCCGTTTTCGCCAAGCCTTACGCGGCTGCATCTTAAGGCGCCGGCCTGGTTCCCCAATATCACAACTTTACCGGTCCTGTTTACCGTCTCTTGGGAGATCAGCCTTGTATTCCCGCTGTCGTCGGTCACAATGGGCGATGCCACTTGATATGCCTCAGCTAAATAGTCAGACAAATCGTTTTGTGTGGGATCACCGGAATGGGAAAAGTTTGCCTCAAACCGAAAGGTGCTGCCTTTTCCGATTTCGCTCTGCGCACGGATATCGCCGCCCATCAGTTCGGCCAATTGCTTGCAGATAGCAAGGCCCAAGCCTGTTCCATTATGCCTTCTGGTAACAGAACCGTCCACCTGGCTGAACCGCTTGAAAAGCAGATCCATCTTCTCTGGAGATATACCGATCCCCGTATCCGAGATGCAAAACTCCAATCGAATTCCTTGATCCGCCTCCCCTGTTTGATGTACGCTGACACTGATCTGACCCGCATCGGTGAACTTGATGGCATTGCCAATCAGGTTGTTCAGTATCTGGCGCAGGCGTTCGGGGTCTCCGCCAATAAACTTCGGAACACTTTTTGAAAAATTGTATTGCAGCCTCAGACCTTTTTTCTCGATAAGCACCGCATGGATTTTTACAATATCATCCATCAGTGCTTTCAAGTTAAAGGGAATATTTGAAATGGATATTTTGCCTGCCTCTATCCTGGAAAACTCCAGGATATCGCTGATCACGTTCAGAAGCGCATGAGCGCTGGATTTGGCCATCCTAATATAATCCTTCTGCTCTTCATCCGTATCAGTCATGTAAAGCAGGTCCATCATGCCTATCAGGCCGTTTAATGGCGTACGGATCTCATGGCTCATATTTGCCAGAAACTCGCTCTTGATCCGATTCGCCGATTCCGCCTCCTCGCGGCCCCTCTTCAATGCATCCTCATAGTTCTTGATGCGGTCGATATCGCGGAACACCACCACCACACCTTCAGCCGCATCGCCTTCACAAAAGATCGGTGAACAGCTTGCCGATACAAAAAGCGATTTCCCTTCCTTGGTAATCAAGGCGGAGTGGTTTTTCAGCCCCACCGGTTCGCCGCTGAAAAGCGCAGCGGAGATCGGGCTGTCCTGCCGCTTGCCCGAAAAGAAATCCACCAGGGGAAATATATCCCCAAAAGGTTTCCCTACCGCCTCATATTCGCTCCAGCCGGTCAGCTTCACTCCTGAAGCATTGATGTACAGCACTGACCCGTCCCGGTCGGTTACAATCACGCCGTCGCCTATGCAATCAAGCGTAGCCGAGAGGAACTTCATCCGGTCTGTTCCCGGCATCTGTTGAAGCAATAATGTCACCTCCCTACCGCAAGATCGGCTGGCGGAAAATCTCCACTGTCCCGGTTTTCACATCCAAGGCAATGGTTCTGCTTTCGCTCCCCCGCAAATCGGCCTTGGTAATGGTCAGGCCCATGCTAAGCAGCGCATGCTTCACGGCATCAATGTTCTTTTTCCCTACGTTGTATATATCCTGCGGGAGCATGGATTCCGCACCGCCATACAACTGAATATGAAGTTCTTCCTTCCGGCAGCCATAGCTTTGACACAGTGTGCTGATCATTAAAGGTACGCCGGTTTCGGCGAAATAGCCCGGGCGTCCCGTTCTGTCCCTTTCGTCCAGCGGCGACGGAAGAACCACATGGAGCATACCCGCCGCCTTTTTCAAAGGGCTGTAAGCGGTAACAGCCACACAGGATGCCAGCGCGTACGTTCTGAGGATATCGTCTTCTCCGCCGGTGATGATATATTCTCCCATTCCGACCACATGTTCCATCGTTATCACCTGCACAGAAGTTTGGACAATATCTGGGGGATGCTTCCCAGCGGCACCTGCGTTTCAACCGCTCCCAGGTCATAAGCCACCTTGGGCATGCCATATACTACCGAGGAAGCCTCATCCTGCCCGATTGTCCTGCCGCCTTGCCGCCGTATCGCCATCAGTCCCTTCGCTCCGTCATAGCCCATGCCAGTCAAAAGGACCCCTACGGCACAACGGCCAGCTTCCTTTGCAACCGATTCAAACAACACATCCACCGAAGGGCAGTGTCCATTGACCTTCTCCCCTTGGAAGCATTCCACCTGGTAACGCTTTCCGACTTTTTTGATCCGCATATGCTTGTCCCCAGGCGCTACAAGCACTTTCCCCATGTCCACAAAATCACCGGTTTCGGCTTCCTTGACCGTAAGGGATGTTTGATGATCCAGCCTTTCAGCAAACATTCTGGAAAAAACAGGCGGTATGTGCTGTACAATCACAATCCCCGGGGTTGTGGGCGGGAGAGAGCTCAATATGCTGTAAATGGCCTCGGTACCCCCGGTAGAAGCACCGATGGCGATGATGTTGCCTACATCGCAGGCCATATTCCCTGTGACAGCGGCTTTTTCCGGCTTGTTTTGGGGCGATTTGACAGCGGATGCCATTTTGATTTTTTGAATCAGGTCGCGGATAAAGGTTTCCATACCCTTTGGTGACTGCATGTCAGGCTTTACCACAAAGTCTACCGCGCCTGCCTCCATGGCCTCAAACACCACTTTACTGACCGCACTGACCATAATCACCGGGACAAAATATTGGGGCAAAAGCCTTCGTACAAAATCGATGCCGTTCATTTTGGGCATTTCCACATCGCAGGTGATCACATCAGGCCTCGTTTCCAGTATTTTGTCTCTGGCCTCAAAGGGGTCTGTGGCGACGGCTGCTACCTCTATCTGCCGATCCATTGTGATGCCCCTGGCGATCATTTCTCTGGATACCCTGCTATCGTCAACGATCAGCACCCTGATCTTTTTTTGTTTTTCCAACCATACCTACTCCTTTCGATACACCGCAGGCATGACATATCTGTACCGTGTCGTCTCCCGGTTCAGCCCTTCCGAATGCCCCACAAACAGAAAACCTCCGGGTTCGGTAATGTCGTACAGCCGCTGAATCAACCTCTCCTTGGTTTCGTTGTCAAAATAGATCATCACGTTTCTCAGGAACACCACGTGCATTTTCCTTCTGAAGGGGAAAACAGTGTCCACTAGATTCAAATTGCCGAAAATAACTTCATTCCTGATCTTTTCTGTAAGGATGCAATTCGCAGCGTCATATTCCCTGAAATACTTCTGCTGCCATGCGGGTGGCAGCTCTGCAACCTTCTCCCGGCCGTAAATGCCGGCCCTGGCCACAGAGAGCACGCCTTTGGAAATATCGGTGGCCAATATCTTTGTATCCCAGGCCGCCTTTTCAGGGCCGAAAAACTCATCGATGATCATTGCCAGCGTATAAGGTTCTTCCCCTGTAGAGCAGGCTGCGCTCCAGATTCTAAGGTCTCTGTCCTTCACTGTCTTTTTAAGATATGGCAGCACTTTGTCCTTGAAAAAATGAAAATGCGTCGGCTCCCTCATAAAAAAGGTGTAGTTGGTGGTGAGCTTGTCCAGCATCTCGGCTGACGCCTGCCCCGTTTTGTCCGCTGCCACATACTGCAGGTACTCCGTCAGGCTGCTCATATTCATGCCGGCAAGGACCTGGTTCAGCCTACCGGCTACCAGCGCCATTTTTTCGTTCTTGAAGTGAATGCCGTAATTGGCTTTGATATAATCGGCAAACTGACGGAACTCATGTTCCTTGATGACAACCATCGTGACCTCCGCCCGAAAAGGCAAAGGAGGGCCCAAAGACTCTCCCTCAAGCCTTGCCTCTTTTGAAATATGTAACCTTCATCCCTGAAGCATGGTCTTCAGGCCATGGTGCGCAGCGTTTCGATGGCATCGTCCGCCAGCAGCCTTTGGCAATCCAGCAGCAGTTTCACGTTGTCGCCGGCTTTACCGATTCCCTTGATATACCGGTGTCCTCCTCTGCCTAATTCCGGGGGCGGGGCGATGTCCTCGTCCTTCAGGGAGATCACTTCCGATACGCTGTCCACGATCAAGCCGATGGATATATCATTGGTTTCAATCACAATGATGCAGGTTCTGTCGTCGTATTCCCGTACTTCCTTTTTAAAGCGCAGCCTGGCATCCATGATGGGAATGATTTTCCCCCGAAGGTTGGTGATTCCTTTGACATACTCCGGCATCTCGGGAATTTCGGTAATCGGCTGGATTCCTATGATTTCAGTGATATAGCGAATCTCTATGCCGTACAACTCGTTCCCCATGGAAAAAATCAGGTACTTGCCTTTGAGCGTATCTTCGTCTTGCCCTGCAATGTTCAGTACATCAGCCTGTGCCATAGTGTCTGCCTCCTTTTGATGATCTTTCAATCAATGTACAACCCTACATGTTGATAAGCCCGCCGATGTTTAGGATCAGGCTGATGCTGCCATCTCCAAGAAGCGTGCAACCAGCCAGTCCGTCCACCTTTTTGGTGTTTTTGATATAGGGCGGAAGCGACTTGACCACCACCTGATGCTGACCTAAAAGCTCGTCGGCGAAAAGGCACAGGCTCTTGCCGTCCTGCTCCACCATGAGCATGATGCCGCGTGTCAAGTCTGTGATGTCTGTTTTCACGGTGTACAGCCTGTGCAGGCGCAGGATGGGATAGCATTCCCCCCGGACCATAATCATTTCGTTGCCGTCGGGGTCTTTTACAATGTCCTTTTCCTTCGCCTGGAAGGTTTCTTTAATGGAAGTGGTGGGAAGTGTGTATTTGGCGTTGCCAACCCTGATGTTCATACCATCGATGATCGCCAGTGTAAGCGGTATCTTCAACGTCGTTACCGTTCCTGACCCCTGCACACTGTCGATGGATGCCGAACCGCCGATGGCTTCCAGGTTTTTGACCACCACATCCATGCCCACGCCACGGCCGGAAAACTAGGTCACATTTTCGTTGGTGGAAAAGCCGGGCAGGAAAATCATGCCGTAGATTTCCTTGTCCGTCAATTCGCTTTTGGGTTTTACGATCAAGCCCTGCGCTTCGGCTTTTTTCAGGATTTTTTCTTTGTCAAGGCCTTTGCCGTCATCTCTTACGGTTACAACCACGTCGCTTCCTGCGTTTTTCGCTTCCAGCGTTACCTGGCCTGCCATGGGTTTTCCGGCGGCAGCCCGCACGGCGGGAGACTCGATGCCATGGTCAACGGCATTCCGCACAAGGTGCATCAGCGGGTCGGAAATATGCTCGATGATGTTCTTGTCCACCTCGGTCTCTTCCCCGACCAGCGTAAGCGCAACTTCTTTGCCCAGCTTCCTGCCCATGTCCCGTACAATGCGGTGCATCTTGTGGAAGGTTGCGCTAAGCGGTACCATCCGGATGGACATTACCATATCCTGCAGTTCCCCGGTAATTTTTTTGAGCTGGCGTGCCGCCTTGAAAAAACTGTTCAGCTGCAGGCTGTTCAATTCGGGATTCTGTGTAACCATCGCCTCAGCGATGACCATTTCACCCATCAGATCCATCAATATATCCAGCTTCGCCACATCGACGCTGATAATGTTCTGCTGGTGGCCGTTCTTTTTTTCCGCCTGTCCATGTTCGGCCTGATCCTGATCAGGCATTTTCGGTGCTTTTATCAATGGCTGCGCTATGGCAGGTGCCTGCGCTGCTGCGAAAGATTCTAAAGCCTGGCCCGGCTCAATCTCGGTCAGTTCAAGATCCCGTATAAACGGGGTATTCATAAAAAATTCATGCAGTTCCGTAAGGGTCTTGTCTGACTTGAGCATAACCTTAAAGCCCTGCTCCCGTATGACCTGCACGCTGTCGTTGTTCTCAATGATGTCCTCAGGAAAATAGAGGTAGTCCTCTGATATTTCCTTTATATTCTGAACAACGGCATACGCCCTGATGTTTTCCATTTCGCAGCCATCCTCAAAATGAAAGACTGCCTCATAACTCCTTTGATTTAAGGAGCTTGTGCCTCTTTTCTGGGGAAGGTAATATTGCTGCTCCGCTGGCACCTCTTCACTGATGACGGGCATTTCGGCTTTTTGAGCTTCCCCTTTGAGGAAAGACAAAAACTCCTTGATGCCTGCGACCATGGTAGAAGGATCACCGTCAAGGCCGTCGGCGTTTTTCACCTTCTCCAATTCCAGCTTGATAAAATCAACGCCCTCCAGAACCAGATCTGATAGAAGCGCACAATCCATATCTTCGGGCTTTTCTTCCCGTATGTAATAGAAGAGGTCCTCCATTGCGTGCGCCAAAGACGCAATGTTGTTAAAGAGCATCATGGCGGATGAACCCTTGATGGTATGCATGATCCTGAATATCTCATTGATCGTATCCGAAGCAAAACTGCTTGCCTTTTCGCTTGTCAAAATCAATTTCTCAAGCTGTTCAATGTTCTGCGTTGTTTCATATATGAAGATATCCAGCATGGGTTCGTTTGAAAAGCCGTTGTCCAATCTGCTTCCTCCTTTCCGTTTCTACATATATCTACCTTGTTTATTTATCTTACAACAGATTCCGCATTGCCACATACTCCATTTTGGGGTATTTTTTATGCTAATAGAATTCCCTTGCGGCAAGCTCTGTTTTTGAATGAATGTCCAGCTTACTGTACACGTTCCTCAGGATTGTTCTGACGGTTGCATCCGAAATAAACAGCCTGCCGGCAATTTCTTTGGCGCTGAGCCTTTCTTTGGCAAGGCTGGCAATTTCTCTTTCCCTGGGTGTCAAGGGCGATTTTATCTGCAGGATGGCCTTTTTGATCACGCCTGCGCCATTCTCATAGCGCTTACAAAGCGCCTTCAGCGTAGCAATGCCTTCCGCCGCTCTCTCCTCCCCGAAGGACAGGCCGGGAGAACGCTCCAGTGATTCCAGCATAGGTACCAAATTGCCTTCCTGCTGGGCAAAGGGCAGATAAATTTTATCCGGCAGCGCCAGTGCCAGGGCTCTCTTCAGATATTCCTGTGCTTCCAAAGCATTGCCGCACCTGTTTTTTGCCACTGCAAGATAGATGCTATGGTATATTTGCTGTATCACGAAACCTGCAGCACCGGCTATACCGCCCGCCGAATCCATCAAAAACTGGGAAACACCAAAAAAGGCATTATATTTTTTGTCTATCAGCAAAAGCTTCTCATAAAGCATTTGCGCAAAGGGAATGGAATGAGTATACAGCACCTTTTTGATGCTTTCCATATCATAAAGCCATTGGGTAACATTATCTTTGATACAAAGTGCAAGGCTGATGGCAGACATGCAAAGTTCCGCTATGCGCAATAGGTACACGTTGGCATTTTCCTTTGCATAGCCCTGAATATTCGTTGTCGCCGAATAATACCCGTCTATGTCACCCCGCAGAATGGCAATTTGGGCAAGTACCAACTCGGCGAACAGACAGATTATTACCTGCTGGCTGCTGCGTGCTTCAAGAAGCGCCTTGTGACACAGAATTTCAGATTCGCCGTCTTCCCCCCGCATGAGCATGGCTTCAGCTCGCATCACACTGCCTGCGCCTGCACAATGCCCCCGCGTAAGGCTATGGTAAAGTGGCAGGCACTCCTCCATCTCCCTCAGGCTTTCATTCAGCGTGCCGGGCCTTCCAAAGAACAATGAATGAATGGAAATACTGCACAGCGACCATGGGATGCCGCTGCTCAAAATACTGCTTGGGCCATTTAAAATGTCCAACGCGGCCCTCATGCCCTCACTCATTTTCCCAATATTGTTGTAGGCAGTAAAAGCCTTCAAAAGCGCAAATTCTCCCTTGAACCTCTTGATGTCCTTTTGTTCTAAATCGGAACTGTTTTGCACCATGGCCTCAAGAAGCCTGTACAGCCTGCCAAAAGTCTCCATCTTCCCGTCGATGATCATCAGATAGGCAAATATCAGCAGTACATTAGGATACTTGACAAGCGTTGCTTCCGGGCTTTCATTGACCACCAACTCGACAAACGCCAATAAGTCGTTTTCCTTTTGTTTGCCAAGAATTGATGCGTCAACAGGCATGGACAGGATTGCATCAAAATCCTTGACCTGAAAAAAGAACTGAGCCGCAAGATGGTATTGAGAGACAGCCGCATAAGCTTTCCCTGCAAGACGAAATGTCTGCCTTTGAAACTCCTCCGGCTGGAGATTATAGAAGCGGTTTCGCAAATAGTCTTGTAAAATGCCGTGTATGGTATAACTGTTCTTATCCGGGAAATATCTGATAAAGTCGTTGGACTTGAGCAAATCTTCAATATTTTCTGGCAGCATGTTCTGTCCCATCATGATTGCGGCCTGGCGGGCAGTGAAGCTGTCCAGCACAGAAACAGAAAGTAAAAACTGCTTTTCTTCTGATGTTAGTTTTTTCCATATGGCATTCTCAACCAGGTGCTCGATATCGGCGGTGTAGTCAAAGGAACCGGTTTCCTTAAAATTCAGGATTTGCAGCCGGATGGCGGAAACCCAACCTTCAGTTGAGCGAAATACACGCTCCAGCTCGTTATCGGCAAGACGGATGCCTTCCATACGAAACAAACTTGCGGTACCTTCCCTGTCAAAGAAGAAAGCAGACGAATCGATGGCGTTGATGTCCAAATCGTGAATGGAAAACCGCTGCTTGGCCCGAAGCTGCTGCGTGATGAATATCATATGCAGATTTGGGCATTTGTGCATGGAAAAAATGCTCATCAGCTCGCGGGGGATATCGCAATTAATGAGCTGGTAATTATCCACCACCAGATACGTTTCCACCTGACAGCTAAAATCCCGCAATATGGCAGTCATATGCAGAAGCGTATCTATGGTGGGCATTTCAAGATTTTTCAGGTTGGCGGCTATCTCGCCGTTTACGTTAGCCAATAACCCGCATATGCCCTTCCATGCTGTGGCAGCCGACTCCCCCAAACAGGTATACCAATATTCCTGCGCATCGGGCGGAAGGTTTTCCTTCAAATATTCCCTGATGGCAGTTGTTTTCCCAAAGCCGGACGGCGCTTCCACAATGGTCAGCGGATAATTCGGTATTTGGGCAAGCTGCCTTTTGAGCCTTTGGGAGAAATAGTATATCTTTGGGGAATTTGCTCTATGTATCATTATCCCTGCTTCTTTCGCTTCGCTTTTCCTTCATAATATTTTCCCACCATACTATATATCTCGTACATCTTTGCATATTATATAGCATAATACTACAAATTCCAACATATTGTAAAAGGTTAGTTCATGCTAATTAGAAATTTCGGCGTGTTTGGTTGATTTCATCCATGATATCATAGCAACATAGTATTTGGAATAACCGTCCACAGGCATCCCCCCAACACTTTCTACAGCTTATGAACCTTTCTTGAGTAATCAAGGTGGTTTTGCTATACTGCAATTGTAGGTATATCACATTGGTGGATATTTTTTTGTAGGTTGAGGTGGAGTTGCTTTATGGAACCTTTTACATGAAAAAGAATGCAGCTTTTTTTGATCTATTCTTTACTTTGACTTCTCCATCTTTTTCCCTGGAAAGAAATGAAAATGATGTTTTGGGCCTTACAATACAAGAGTGGGAAACATTTGCAGAAAGCCAGTCGCTATACTGTGAGCGGGCAGTCGGAAAGATCAAAGATGGATATACAATAATCGAGCGGATCGTTGAAAAAAGCGGCTTGCATGCTTCGCCGGCACAAATCCGCGAAATATTGCAGCTAAGGGAAGCCCGTATGAAAAGCGCATTGACGAACATTGAAAGTGAGGTGCTAAATACCCTTTCGGCATTAAAGGTAAAGGGAATCCGGTTATGCCTAATCAGCAATGCTGATGTTATCGACAAGGCATGGTGGGAAAATTCCCCGTTGTTTCCGCTTTTTGATGATGCCGTTTTTTCTTGTGATGTAGGTTTTGTGAAACCGCAGCGCGAGATTTATGAAATCGCATTGAAAAGAATGGACACCAACGCACAAAGCAGTTTTTTTGTTGGCGATGGAGGTTCGGGAGAAATAAAAGCAGCAAAGGCGATTGGCATGTTCACGGTTCTATCCGATCATTTTCTAAAAAGAAAAAATGACCAGCTCGATACATTGCTTCAGCATACTGATTTTCATGCAAAAACATTCTCTGATATATTGCGTCTGTTTTTTTAATCTATGTACACTTTGGGACGATGGACCATATATGACATTTATCATCCTTTTCGTCCTTTTTGTTTTGTACTTATTGCATTGCCTAACTATCTCCAATGCCGGGGACACAAGCAAGATCCTTCACTTCGTTCAGGATGACAGCATGCGAGGCGTACTCGTCTTCGGAGCACAAAAAAACCATCTGAAAACAATTGCTTTCAGACAGTTTTGGTGCCGAAGGCGGGACTTGAACCCGCACGGGAGTTACCCCAATGGATTTTGAGTCCATCACGTCTGCCATTCCATCACTTCGGCGTGCGACGAAACGTATTATAGCATGTTTCCTTTGACCGCGCAAGAGCATAATTTTCTTAATTCTCAATACGCCGCAGGAACTCCGCCTCGTCAATCACGGGAACCCCCAGCTCCTGCGCCTTTTGCAGTTTGCTGCCCGCGTTTTCGCCGCACAACACAAAGGAGGTCTTGCGGCTCACGCTGCCGGCAGCCACGCCGCCATGGCTGCGTATAAGGTCTTCCGCCTCGGTGCGGCTCAAGGTTGGCAGTGTTCCTGTAACCACCACGGTAAGCCCTTTGAAAGTACCGCCTTCGGCCTTTTTTGCCTCCATGGGCTGGACACCGGCGGCCAGCAAACGCTTGACCATGTCCACATTCTCCTGGAAGGAGAAGAAATACGCAATGCTCTGGGCCACTACATCTCCCACCTCGGGGATGGCCGTCAATTCCGGTAAGCTTGCGCTTTTCAGTTTTTCCAACGAACCGAAATGGTTCGCCAGATCTCTTGCTGTCTTGCGGCCCACATTGGGAACGCCCAGCGCAAACAAAAATGCGTCCAGCGGGCAATGGCGGCTTTCTTCCAGCGCTTTTAATAGATTATCAGCCTTTTTTTCTTTGAAGCCTTCCAGAGATAACAATTGCGCTTTCGTAAGCGTATACAGCCCGGCGGGGTCTTTGATGCCGAAGGTATCATACATAAGGCCCGCTGTCTTGTCTGAAAAGGTTTCAATGTCCATGGCATCCCGTCCTGCAAAATGGGCGACCCGTGCCACGGCCTGCGGGCGGCAATCCACCCTGTTCATGCAATACAAATGCGCACCACGCTCGGTCAGTTCTCCCCCACAGGAAGGACACCTCTCAGGCTTTTCAATTGCCTTCTCTGTATCCTCCGGCCCGCCAACCCGGCCCATGATTTCCGGGATGACGTCGTTGGAGCGGCGTATCCACACCTTGCAGCCGATGGCCACCCTTTTGCGCTGGATGTCGCCCCAATTGTTCAGCGTAGCCCTTTTCACGGTAACACCGCCGAAAGCAACGGGCTCCAGATGCGCCAGGGGCGTCAGCTTGCCGGTGCGGCCCGGCTCCCATTCCACCTTTAGCAGCGTTGTAATGTTCTCCTCGGCCTCAAACTTGTACGCAACAGCCCAGCGGGGAAATTTGTCGGTATACCCCATGGCGCTTCGCAGGCCAAAGTCCGATACCTTCACCACTGCGCCGTCTATGAGAAAATCCAGGCTATCGCGGCTTTCCATGATCTCACGAATGCATGCCTGAAGTTCTTCTATACTTTTTGCTTCCTTGCGGTAGGGGCTCAGAGGGAAGCCATTCTCTTGAAGAAAGGCCATCATTCCCGCCTGATCGGAATAAGGAATGCCCACAGCACCAACTGAACTGTTATCGGATTCAGGGGGCAATATGGTACCCACCTGATAAAAAAACGCGTCCAGCTTTCTTGAAGCCGTCACCGAAGGGTCCAGGTTGCGAAGCGCCCCCGCCGCGGCATTGCGGGCGTTTTTTAAAGGTTCCTGCGCCGATTCATTGTACTTTTTCAATACCGACAGGCGCATGATGCATTCACCCTGCACTTCTATCAGGCCCTTGTAGGGAATGGTGAGGGGCACAGAACGCACCGTCCTGGCTTGAGGCAATATCGCCTCGCCTACTTCACCATTGCCACGGGTCGCGGCCTGAACAAGTTCACCGTTGTTGTACGTCAGGTTCAACGTAAGACCGTCCAGCTTGTACTCCACATAGTACGAAATCGTGCCATGAGCACCCGCCTGGCCTGACAATTTTTCAGCCCGCTGCACCCAGGCTGACAGCCCAGCGGAATCCTGCACCTTGTCCATGCTCCACAGTCTGCTTATATGCCGGTGCTGCAAAAAAACAGCCAAAGGCTGGCCGCCCACCCTGTGTGTAGGCGAATCGGCAAGGCGTATTCCCGTTTCCTTTTCCAAAAGGACAAGCTCGTCATAAAGCTTGTCCCATTGAACGTCCGATATGATGGGCTCATCTTTCTCGTAATAAGCACGGTTCGCCTCGTTCAAGGTATCCACCAATTGGCGAATGCGCTTATCAGGCGGTGAGACCTGCTGCTCATCTATGAAAGACATGATCCGTTACTCCCCTACCTTTACAATGGGCGCAATGCTTAATGAAAACTCTTTTACGCCATACGCGGCAAACTCAATGACGATGCGGGCGTCAGCGCCTTTGCCACGCACCTCAATCACGTTGCCTTCCCCAAACTTGCGGTGCATCACCCTGTCTCCGGAAGCAAAGAGGTTCTGCATGGCCGTCTTTTCCAGCTCCCTGGCTTTGGAAGCGGCAAAGCCCTTCTGCACACCTGGGATGCCCAGCGCCTGTGCGCTGGGTGCAATCTGCGGTACGCCAAAACCCAATTCGTGGGGCCTGACAGACCGTGCAGGCTTCTGGGGTGCGGGATGCTGCTGCCTTGGGCTTCCGAAGGATTTTTCCATTTTGGAGATCCACTCATCGTCCAAAAGCCGCTTTGGAATTTCATTCAGGAAGCGGGAGGGCGGATTGTGGTTCAATTGGCTGAATATCATCCGCTGGGTGGCATAGCTCAGATACAGCCGGCGCTGCGCTCTGGTGATACCCACATAGCACAGGCGGCGCTCCTCCTCCAGGCGGCCTTCGTCGGTATTGGCGCGGCTGGAGGGAAAAAGTCCATCCTCCATACCGGCCAGGAAAACAATGGGGAACTCCAGGCCCTTGGCGCTGTGGAGCGTCATCAGCGTTACATACTTGGGGCTTTGCTCCGACTGGTCAAGGTCTGTGACCAGCGCCACGTTCTCCAGAAAATCCTCCAACTGCGGATTTTCCGCCTGGCGCTCAAACTCCTCCACCGCGCCAACAAACTCCTGCATGTTTTCCACGCGGGTCTGAGCTTCCTCCGTATCTTCTTTTTGATACTCTGCCATCAGTCCGGTTTCATGAAGCACCGCCTTGACAAACTCCGCAAGGCTCATGCTTTCACGCATGGCTACCAACCGGTTCATGAGCAATGCAAACTCACTGACGCATTTTCTAGGCCTTGCGGACAAGGATTCAGGCATATCATTGAGAGCGCTGAAAAGCGGCATATTGTTCAGTTGGGCATGCTGTGCCAGTTCCGCGATGGTGGCATCGCCAATGGCCCGCTTGGGTTGGTTGATAATCCTGCGCAGCGACACATCATCGGCAGGGTTGACAATCACACGAAGATAGGCAATGATGTCCCGCACTTCCTTGCGGTCGTAAAAGCGCAGCCCCCCGAACACTTTGTAGGGGATGCCGGCCCTAACCATCATTTCTTCCAGTACACGGCTCTGGGCATTGGTGCGGTAGAGCACCGACATGTCGCCATAACTTTCATGGCTGAGCGTTAACTGATGCATCCTGTCGCAGATCCATGCGGCTTCCTCCCGCTCGTCCCCGGCGCAGAAAACCTTGATTGGTTCGCCCTCCCCCATTTCGGTCCAAAGTGCTTTTTCCTTGCGGCCGATATTGTGGGCAATGACCTGGTTGGCTGCGTCCAATATATTGGCGGTGGAACGGTAGTTCTGCTCCAGCTTGATGACCACAGCGTCCGGGAAATCCTTCTCAAAATCAAGGATGTTGCGTATGTCCGCGCCGCGCCAGCCGTATATGGACTGGTCATCGTCGCCAACAACGCACAGGTTGCGGCTCTTTTGGGTGATCAGCTTCACCAGCATGTATTGCGCGTAGTTGGTATCCTGATATTCGTCCACATGCACGTACTGGAAACGCTCCCGGTAGCCTTCCAGCACGGGGGGATGGTCGGCAAACAACTCCAGCGTACGCATGATCAGGTCGTCAAAATCCAGTGCGTTGGCGGCGCGAAGCCTCTCTTCATACAGTTGAAAAGCGTCGCTGATCAACTGGCAGCGGTAATCCTTGTTTGATTCCCGAAACCAATCGGACGGTGACATCAATTTATTCTTCGCATCGGATATTTTGGCTTTTAATTCCCTGGGCGGAAGGAATTTTTCATCCAGATTCATTTGCTTCAAAATTTCTTTGATGACGCTGCTTTGATCGTCGTCGTCATAGATGGTGAAGGCTCTGGTATAGTTAAGCTTCTCAATATCGCGGCGCAGAATGCGGGCGCAGGTGGCATGAAAGGTGGAAATCCAGGCTTCTTCCGCCTTTTGCCCCACCAGCTTCGTGATGCGCTCCTTCATTTCTTTGGCGGCCTTGTTGGTAAATGTAAGCGCAAGAATTTGCCATGGCGGAACGCCGTGGTCGATAAGGTTCGCCACGCGATACGTAAGCGCGCGGGTTTTGCCGCTGCCCGCGCCCGCCAGGATGAGCACCGGACCCTGCAAAGTCTCCGCAGCCTGCCGCTGCTCCTTGTTCAACGCCTGCAAATTCATGTTTCTTATCCTCTGTCTTCCTCATTCTTGATCTTGTGTTTCATGCTTCCGCAGATTCGGCAAGGTGCGAAATCAACTTCTTTTCCTCAAGCATATCCAGCACCTTTTGATATCCGCCCGCACCATACAATAGCGCGCGGTTGACCCGGCTGATGGTAGCGGTGCTGGCTCCTGTCCTGCGGGCAATTTCCTGATATGTCACCCTTTCCCTGAGCAGGCACGCCACATGAAGACGCTGCGCAATACTTTTCAGCTCTTGTATGGTGCAAACATCTTCCAAAAAGCGGTAAGCATCCTCCGGCTCCTGAAGCAAAAGAATCGCCTGCATCAAAAGATCGGTTTGCGATGTCTGAATCTTTGGCGTAAACATGAAGGCATCCTCCCACCACGGTTTGCTGTAACCCTCGAACAAAGGCCCGCTTGTATCGGCGGGCGCAAAGATGCCTGAACATGGAAGTAACTCAAAAGCATTATAACACATTTTCGGGCACAAGAAAAGGCAAATTCAAGAAGGCAGACAGGAATGCTGAAATGATCACACTCCCCCCAGTATTTCAGCCGCATAGGAAAGGGTAAACGCATCAATTCCAAAAGCGGAGCGGGCCATTATGGCCCGCTTGCGTCATTTTTGAGGTTTCTTGCCGAACAAGCCACCAGTCATTTCGCTGACATTGCGTTTGAGCTTATTCACTGTCCCCTGCTTGGAGCCGGTAGCAATCAGGGCAAAGATGACAAGCCCTGCCACAAATACCCCAACCACCCACAGGATGCCGCTTCCCGCTCCCTCATTGTCCTCCGTAGAGGGTGCATTTGAATCCTGATTGTTGGCGGCGGCATTGTTATTTGGCCCAACATCGCTGGCAGCTCCTGCCGCGCCGGTAACGCCGCCGTACAAGGCTTTGTAAATGACATTTGCTATGGGTTCCATGGAATTGGCCACCCTGTCCTTGCTGATGACATGGGTACCAAACTCCAATAACACGCTGCGCGGGGACAGGTCCTGGTTGTAGGTTCCCTTGCCGATGTAGATATCCTTGATGAGGCCAGGGTATGTTTTGTCGCCGACCGCTTTGATCTGTGCCGCAAATTTCTTGTTGGAGCTGCCGTTTTGATTGCTGCGTCCTACCAACAGGCGTATCTTGCTTGCATCTTCCCCAGCCAATTTGGTGTTGTACTCCTTGGGATTGGGTATGCCGTCCCGGTGGATATCAAAGATGGCATCCGGAGCTGTCTGCATCAGCTTCATGGCAGTTGGCCTGCTGCGGCGGTAGGCACCGGAATCGTGGGGATGATGGGTGGCTTCACTGGCTTCCACTGTTACGCCAAGCTTCTCCATTTCCTTTTTGAACTCGTCGGCCATATCATAAATGCCGCCCTTGCCCTTTTTAGAGCTGACGCCGTCGGATGGAATATAGCTTTCATCGCTGTGGGTGTTATAGATGGCGATCTTCTTTTTACCGCCCGCGCTCACCGGCAGCGATGCTTCGGCATCCAGCCAGGATACATCAGGCAGTTCATACATCCCCAGCTTTTTTGCTACGGCCGTCTTTTTTTCTTTGTCAACGGATTTGACTTCAAAGTGCTGATTGTCGCTGCTGATGTATTCGTCGCCGGCGTCCGGCATGCCGCAAAAGGAAGTGATGTATTCGCCGGACTCATCCAGAATCTCGTAAACCTCCTCGCTCCCGTCCCCTTCCTCCCAGGCCTCCGTTTCTGCCCAAGCAAGCGCCGGGAGGAGCAGCATAACCGCCATCATGAACAATGCCAGCTTTTTTTTCATTTCCTTTCCTCCCCTTTCTCCTTCACCGCATGAATCCGTTCTCTATCCGGCGGGTTCTTGCCCCTTGTGACGCGCTCAACGATTTCGCCAATGAGTTCCGCCAGCAATACGCCCAGGATACCGCTGATAACCATAGCATCCATTACCCCGGCCCCACCCAATGTCAGCACCTGGTTCTCACCCTGGGTCCAGTTCATTACAGCCACAGCAACATCCGCCAGCAGCACGCCCAAGACGCCGCAAATAAAGGCATTCCGGCGGGACCTGCCCAGTATGTAAGCCGTGAGACCGCCCACGATGCCCCAGACATAGTTTGGATCGATGACAATTTGTTCCGGCTCATTGGGCATCACCAGCCCCAGCACGTATACTACCCCGGCGGTGAGAATGGTCCCGATTACTGCACGAAGTTTTTCCTTGCCTGTTTCGGCCTTTATGATCAGATACAGGCAGACCGCTACGGGAATCACTGCGCCGCCGATATTGAACTGGACCATACCGATGCGGATATCCGGAATCAGCGTGCCAAAGAACATGGCCGCTACAATGATCAGCGCGGCCCGGTCAGAAAGCCGCATCCTGTCCAGCACCCGCTGGGATACGCCGAAGAAAATCAGCACCGCCACCGCGGTGAGCAATATCATGCCAATGGACACAGATTTCTTCCTCCCAAGCCTTTATTCTCAAAAAGTGTTCCCGCCGCCCAAAAAGAATATGCGCACAGCCACATGTAGGCAAAGGATTGAACCACGCCCCAAAATGTGGTATAGTGAGAAGAATGATTAAGGATTGGACAAGGAGTTTTCGCATGACGCAATCTTATGACGCAGGCAATATACAGGTGCTGGATGGGCTGGACGCGGTGCGCATGCGGCCAGGCATGTACATCGGTTCTACCGGCCAAAGAGGCCTGCATCACCTGCTGTGGGAAATCGTGGATAACGCCGTGGATGAGGCTTCCAACGGTTTTGCCACGGAGGTGGAGGTAACGCTTCATAGAGATGGTTCCGCCAGCATTTTCGATAACGGCCGCGGCATGCCGGTAGACAACCACCCAACGCTCCACGTGCCTGGGGTTGAGGTCATATTTACCAAACTGCACGCCGGAGGCAAATTCAACAATGATAATTACAGCTACTCCGGGGGCTTGCACGGCGTTGGTGCTTCGGTGGTCAACGCGCTGTCAAAATGGGTAACGGTGGATGTATACCGTGACTGGTCCCACTATCGCATGGAATTTACAAGCGAATACGACATGCTTAAGGGAAAGCTCTTGGCCGGGCAGCCCAAAGGCGGGCTGCAGAAAATAGGCAACACCCGCAAGCGCGGAACCCTGGTACGGTTTTTGCCCGACGACGCGATTTTTGAGGAAACGAAGTTCAACGGCGAAACGGTAGCCCGGCGGCTTCGGGAACTGGCCTACCTGAACACCGGCGTACGCATTGCTTTTCATGACGAGCGGCAGAAGGACGATTCCCTCGCCAGACAGGAATTCCATTACGCCGGGGGCATCGCCGATTACGTGAAGTATCTCAACGAAGATAAAACAACACTCCATGATACGCCTATGATGCTGGATGGCAAAAAGGATGATACGGTCTGCCGCGTGGCGATACAGTACACCGACGGTTATACCGAAAGCGTATTTTCTTACGTGAACAATATCCCCACCGCAGAGGGCGGCACCCATGAAACAGGCTTTCGTGCCGCTTATACAAAAGCCTTCAACGACTATGCCCGAAAGATCGGCGCATTAAAGGAAAAAGACAACAACCTGGCCGGAGAAGATTTTCGGGAAGGTTTGACGGCGGTCATCGTGACCATGGTTAAAAACCCGCAGTTTGAGGGACAGACCAAGGGCCGCCTGGGAAACACCGAGGTGCGGCCGGCGGTGGAAGCCATCATTGCCCAGAAGCTGTCGGAATTCCTGGAGGATTTAAAAAACCAGGAGTTATGCCAGAAGATCGTGGAAAAGGCCATCCGTTCCGCCAAGGTGCGTGAGGCTACCCGCAAAGCCCAATCCATGGCTAGAGCCAGGAACGAGCTGGAAGCCGCGCCCCTTGTGGGCAAGCTTTCGAGCTGCACCGGACGCAAGCCCCAGGAAAACGAGCTGTTTATCGTAGAGGGCGATTCCGCCGGCGGCAGCGCCAAGCAAGGCCGGGACAGGCGTTTCCAGGCCATACTGCCCCTTCGGGGGAAGCCGCTCAACGCGGAAAAGAAGCGGCTGGACCAAGTGCTCGCCAACGAGGAGTTCCGCAGCATCATCACGGCGCTGGGCACCAGCATTGATGAGAGCTTTGACTTGAGTAGCCTTAAATATCACAAAGTTATCATCCTGTCCGACGCCGACCAGGATGGTGCGCACATCCGCGCGATCCTGCTTACCTTCTTTTACCGCTATATGCGCGAGCTGGTAACGGAGGGCCACGTGTATATCGGCATGCCGCCCCTGTACAAAATCCAAAAGGGAACAAACATCCAGTATGTATACGATGACCGGGAACTGAAAAAAGTGATGAAGAATGTCGGCAAGGGGTACACCCTTCAGCGCTACAAGGGCCTTGGAGAAATGAACCCGGAGCAGCTCTGGCAAACAACCATGGACCCCAACAATCGAAAACTGACACAGGTTACCATTGAGGATGCCGCCCAGGCCGACCGCATCGTCACCATCCTGATGGGCGACAAGGTAGACCCCAGGCGAGAGTACATAAGTACCCACGCCAACTTCAACAAGGCGGATGATTTTGTGCCCGTAACGGCGGACGCAAATGAAAAGGGGGCGAACCAATAGATGGCGGGCAATGACAAAAACAGTATCATCCAGCCCCCGGATATCATTCAGATGCCCATGGAAGAGGTCATGCACAACTCCATGCTCCCCTACGCAGAGTACGTAATACTGGAGCGTGCCTTGCCCCGTGTGGAGGATGGCCTAAAGCCTGTACAGAGGCG
>JAEZLW010000037.1 GCA_023415145.1 Bacillota bacterium
GGTACAGGCATGACCCTGGATGGCATCGCCGAACCGGAGTACATTTATGTTCGCACCAGTCAAAGTGCTCGGCAGGCTGATGAAATCATCACCGTCAGCGGCGACAGTATGTTTCCGACATTCCGTAACGGTGACAAGGTTTTTGTTCAGCACACTTCTGAGCTTGGTACGGGCGAGATCGGTATATTTGTTGTCGCGGGTGAAGGCTATGTAAAGGAATATCAAAAAGATGGCCTGCGTTCCCATAATCCAAAGTACAGCACCATCCGTCCAAACGAGGACGACAACGTCCGTTGCGTAGGACGGGTGTTGGGCATCGTTGAACCAGATCAACTGGCTACACCAGAAGAATGCGATATTCTGGATGAGCTCTTTGCCGAAGAAGAAGACAAATAGGATCAGAATTGATTCAATGTCGGTATGAGGTGATGATAATGCCTGCTGCGAATATCGGGAACAATCTTAGGGTTTATGTATCTGTTGATGTAGCCTTTGATAATAGTGGTCGGATGATGCCCATGGTGCTGACTTGGGAAGACGGGCATCGATATGAAATCGACCAGGTGCTGGACGTACGGCCCAGCTATTCAGAAAAGGCCGGTGGTCAAGGCGATCGCTATACAGTGCGCATTCAAAACAAGGAGCGACATTTGTTTTTTGAGCATAACCCGGTGTTTGGGCAGGCAATCACTGGCCGCTGGTTCGTCGAGCGAAAATAACTACAGGAAGGTGTTTTTATTAATGGCCATGAGCAATTCCACACGGCGCACAAAAATCGTTAGCTTTGTGGACTCCTATACAAAAGAGCACGGCTATTGCCCAAGCGTAAGGGAGATTGGCTGCGCGGTTGGCCTTAAATCCACTTCAACGGTCTATGGTCATCTAAAGCGGATGCAGCGAGACGGTATACTTACTTTCTCCCCCTTTACGCCCCGCAGCATCACGCTGAATGAAAGCTACAGTCGTCAATTAAAAAGGATGTCAAGGTATAAGAGTAATAACAGGCTGGTACATTGCAGCTTCCAGTTCCCTGATAATGGGCATCTAGTCAGCGTCATGGCAATCATGGTGAACGAAAAGGGTCAGGCTTTGCCGCCGGTTCGCGCAAAGAGCTTTGAGGAGATTGAGTATGAAGCTGATTTATGAAGGCGAGGTAACGGTAGGCGGTCAGCGTATGAAAGCATACCGATATGGACGTATAGGCATCAACGTATCACACGAAGGATACTTGCTGGAACACAATCGTTACAATATGAATCCCGGTGACGATTAGATTGTTGTCTCCATGGTTACCCCTCTTGGGTATACCATTTCATCTGATGACAAGGATAAGTTGTTGCAGGGATTCGGGATGGACATCAATAGGCCAGTGCATACTTTCCAGCAACCTAGTGAGTCGCTTGGTGTCCCTATAAGGTTTTTCATGCAGGTGGCTGATAAGAAGACGACGATGAATTAAGGATGCGTTATCAGGGAACATATAAGATCGTCAAACCACAATTCTTGGGAGTGAAGGAATGTAGAATATGGACAAACCTAAGCATATAGGAACTGCAAAATAGTATGACAAGGCATAAACGATCCATACGCACCGGCTTTAAGGCCGGTGTTTTTGTCGCCAATTTTCTCATATTTAGTATATATTGTGATTTCAATTTGAAATGCTAAGTTGCATTATGTCGATCCACATGATATACTTCCAATATATTGTAAATTGGAGTTCAACAATGGAGATAAACTACAAACCCTTGTGGAAGCTGCTAATTGATCGCGAAATAACCAAAAGCGAGCTTCGCGTTCGTTCGAGGATTAGCACGCGCGCACTGGCGAAGCTCGGAAAAAACGAAGATGTAAGTACAGATGTTCTCCGTAAAATCTGTACTGTCCTTAAGTGTGAATTATCAGATATCATGGAAATGCAAAACGGTACAGAACAAGTAAAAGAGGAAAAATTGTGACCGAAAATTTAAATGATAATAAGCAGGTCAAATCAAAAAAAAGGGTTGCTGATCACGGCGAGGTATTCACCGCTGAGCGCGAGGTGAATGCCATGCTGAACTTGGTCAAGCAGGAGACAGAGCGCATTGACAGCCGGTTTTTAGAACCCGCTTGCGGGGACGGAAATTTTCTGGCGGAAATCCTGCGCCGGAAGCTGGCGGTTGTCAAAAGCCGGTATCGCCGGAGCGCACATGATTACGAGAAATATGCCGTCGTCGCGGCCACAAGCATCTATGGCGTAGACATCCTACAGGACAATGTGGACGAATGCCGTTCGCGTATGTTTGCTATGTGGGACAAGGAGTATACAGCAAACTGCAAAGAGGAAGCCAGCGACGAATGTCGGGAGGCCGTGCGTTTTATATTTCGAAGAAATATCCTCTGCGGGAATGCGTTGGATTTGAAAACGCTGGGTGGCGAAGCAATCATTTTCTCCGAATGGTCTCTGGTTACAGGATCGCTGATCAAGCGGCGAGACTTCAAGCTGGATGAGCTGATGTCTGGTACAAGGGCTGTCAAAGACAGCAGCAACAATCTATATGATAATCTGCTTGCGCAGGCAGAAGGCTGGGAATACGACGAGGAAATCAAGGGCTACATCCCATCGCCTATCCGAGAATACCCGTTAACCGATTATAGGAGGTTACAGCAATATGAGTGAAACACTCTACAGCAACATGTACAACCCAGACGTGCTCTCCTGCCTTGCCAACCTCTCCAACGACGAGGTATTAACCCCGCCGCAGGTTGTTAATGATATGCTGGACATGCTACCGCAGGAGCTGTTCAGAAGCCCGGATACCACCTTCCTGGACCCGGCGACCAAATCCGGCATTTTCCTACGTGAAATTGCCAAGCGCTTGATCGAGGGGTTGAAGGATCAGATTCCTGATCTGCAAATGCGCGTCGATCATATTTTCCATCACCAGATTTTCGGCATTGCCATCACAGAGCTTACCAGCCTTTTGGCCCGCCGTAGCGTGTATTGCAGCAAGTTTCCGAATGCCGCGTATTCGGTCACTAAATTCGCCGATGCCAGCGGCAATATCCGCTTCAAGCATATCCAGCACCGTTGGTCAAATGGGAAATGCGTGTATTGTGGAGCATCCCAGAGCGAATATGACCGTGACGCTGCAATGGAGACACATGCCTATGAATGGATTCATACCACAAAACAGGAGGATATATTCAAAATGAAGTTTGATGTGATTATTGGGAATCCGCCTTATCAACTAAATGATGGTGGCGGAGATGGAAATAGCGCAGCACCAATCTATCATCATTTTATTATGCAATCCAAAAAGTTAAAGCCTCGCTTTATATCTATGATCATCCCTGCACGTTGGTATTCTGGCGGTAAGGGGTTGGATGACTTCCGCAATGAGATGCTTAATGATGATCGTCTAGCAATCATCCATGATTTTCCAGAGACGGGTGATTGTTTTCCGGGACTTAATATTCGTGGTGGCGTATGCTATTTTCTTTGGCAAAGAGAGCATCGCGGAGAATGTTCTATTTACAACCATAAAAAAGATTCTGTTTCAATAAGCACAAGACCATTGCTCGAGAAGAAAACCGATACATTTATTCGATATAATGCCGCAATTTCTATCCTTAGAAAAGTACGAGCCTTAGGTGAAGAAACTATGGATAACCGTGTTAGTTCGAGGCTCCCATTTGGGATACCTTCGAATTTCGTTGACTTTGCATTGAAGCCGGATAATAAAAATAGCGTAATACTATACAGAAGTGAGCGTGGTAATAGTAAGTCATCAAATAAACGAGTTTTTGTTTCTCAACGCTTAATATTGAAAAATATAGAGTGGAAAGATAAAATGAAAGTATTGGTTTCAAAAGCAAGTCCTGGTGGTGATGAGTATCCGCATTCTATCATTACCGCACCAATTTTGGCCGAGCCAAATTCGGTTTGCACTGAAACCTACTTGATCGTTGATTTTGTAGAAAACGATTTGCAAGGAAATAATCTGATTTCATATATGAATACTCGTTTCTTTAGATTTATGATGGCGTTAATTAAAAATACTCAGAATATATCAAAAGGTGTATTTGCTTTTGTTCCGGTTCAAGATATTTCTAGGACTTGGACAGATGAAGAGCTATATGCTAAATATAGTTTAACAGAAGACGAGATTGCCTTTATCGAATCAATGATTCGTCCTATGGGCATGACAGGCGGTGATGATGATGGCGAGTAAGGATTTCTTCCCCCAGCGGCCATCCTTCCACCCCATGATCTATGCTTACGAAGATAGTAATCCCATATACAAGGGATTGCTCAAAGTGGGCTATACAGCAATTGACGTGGAAAAGCGCGTGGCGCAACAGTATCCCACGGTGCGCCCCGGTGGAAAGCCGTACAGCATTGTCTTAACGGAAAGTGCCATGTATCCGACCGGTGCCTCCTTTACCGATCACGATATCCACCGTGAACTGCGTAGGCGCGGCTTTTTAAACCCGGATGGTGAATGGTTCCGCTGCACGGTAAAAGACGTTCGTGCCGCTTATATCGCTGTCAAGACCGGCACGGAAAATTCGGAAAACCGTATCAACTCCTTCGGCATGCGTCCGGAGCAGCGCAAGGCCATCGAAAAGACGACGGCTTATTATGCGTCCGCTAAAAAGGAATATAAAGATCGTGCGCCAAAGTTCCTTTGGAATGCCAAAATGCGCTTCGGTAAAACCTTCGCCTCCTATCAGCTAGCTAAGCGCATGAACATGAAGCGTGTTCTTGTACTCACCTTCAAGCCCGCTGTGGAGAGCGCGTGGCGAGAGGACTTGATGACTCATACCGACTTCGAGGGCTGGCAATTCATATGCCGGGATGGCATGACCTATGAGGAAGCCGATATAAGCCGCCCCATCGTATGCTTCGGCTCCTTCCAGGACTATCTGGGTACCAATGAAAACGGCGGTATCAAGGCGAAGAACGAATGGGTGCATACAACGAATTGGGACATCGTCATTTTCGATGAGTACCATTTCGGAGCATGGCGCGAAAATGCCAAAAAGCTGTTCGATCAGGAGGATGAGGATAGTTACGATGCCCTCGATCTGGAGAAATATAAAAGGGATGAGGCAGACAACGCCTACAATGAGACCTTTTTGCCCATCACGGCGGGGCATTATCTGTTCTTGTCCGGAACGCCCTTTCGTGCCATCAATAGCGGTGAGTTTATCGAGGATCAGATTTATAATTGGACTTATTCCGATGAGCAGAGGGCCAAGGAGGCTTGGGGTGACGCGCCAGGTAACCCCTATGCAGCCCTGCCGCGCATGGTCATGTTGACCTACAGGATGCCAGATGAAATCCAACGAATTGCCAAGCAAGGCGAATTTGACGAGTTCGATTTGAACGCGTTCTTCTCCGCAAAAGGGACGGGCACACAGGCAGCATTTGTCTATGAAAGCCATGTGCAGAAATGGCTTGACTTGATCCGCGGCGCGTATCTTCCCACCTCCACCGACGATTTAAAACTCGGGCAGAACAAACGCCCGGCCATGCCATACGCCGATACGCGCCTACTGAACGTACTTTCACACACGTTTTGGTTCCTACCGAATGTTGCTTCCTGCTTTGCAATGCGGAACCTGCTCAAGCAGCGGCAGAACAGCTTTTATCATGACTATGTGATCAATGTTTGCGCAGGTCCCGGCGCTGGCATCGGCGTTGATGCTTTGCCACCAGTTGTGAATTCCATGGACGATCCTTTACGGACGAAGACCATCACACTTTCCTGCGGTAAACTGACCACCGGCGTCACGGTGAAGCCCTGGACAGGTATCTTCATGCTCCGCAATCTTTCCAGCCCAGAGACCTATTTTCAAGCGGCCTTCCGTGTACAGAGCCCTTGGGAAGTAGACTCAGAAGCTGGTCGCAAGGAGATTATGAAGCAGGAATGTTATGTCTTTGACTTCGCCCTGGATCGCGCCTTGCGGCAGATATCCGACTATAGTTGCCGTTTGGACATCAACGAGGGCAACCCGGAGAAAAAAGTCGCCGAATTCATCAATTTCCTACCGGTCATTGCCTACGACGGCAGTTCCATGCGTCAGATCAGCGCCGAGGAAATTTTGGACATCACCATGGCTGGAACCTCCGCCACACTGCTGGCCAAGCGCTGGGAGAGCGCGCTGCTGGTGAACGTTGACAACGAAACGCTTTCGCGCCTGATGGCTAACGAAGCGGCTATGAAAGCGCTCATGAGCATCGAGGGCTTCCGCAGCCTGAACGCGGACATTGAAACCATCATCAATAAGTCCGAATCTGTAAAAAAGGCCAAAAAGGAAGGCGAAGAGAAGCTTTCGTCCAAGGAAAAAAAAGAGCTTTCGGAAGAAGAAAAGGAGTACAAGTCAAAGCGCAAGCAGATACAGGAAAAGCTTATCAAATTCGCCACCCGCGTACCGATTTTCATGTACCTAACCGATTATCGCGAACGCTCCCTGAAAGATGTTATCACTCAGTTGGAACCCAGCTTGTTCAAGAAGGTGACGGGCCTGGAAGTGAAGGATTTTGAACTGTTGGTATCGCTGGGGGTATTCAATGGCCCATTGATGAACGACGCTATTTATAAATTTAAACGCTATGAGGACGCCAGCTTGTCCTACACGGGCATGAATCGTCACGAAGGTGAGGATGTCGGCCTTTGGGACACCGTAGTCAGCAATTATGATTATATGTTTACCTTACAGCAGGCATCCCTTGCTGCACCGGTAACGCGAGTGGATGATGTACCGGATAGGCCTTTTGTTGTCGAAACCATTGACGAAGAGGACGAAGAAGAAGCGGCACCTGCGCAAGGCAAGAAATCATCGCCTTATGCAGAAACAAAGAAGTCCGTCCAACGCACACCAGCTCCCGCGCCTACAGCACGGTCGGCTGCCACGCAGGCAATTCCACAGAGGCCATTTGCTCATGCAAGCTTCAGCAACAGCACTCCTTCAACGCAGCCGCAGACATCACCTGCGCCCAAGCTCGCACCTCAGGTGGATTATTCCGGTGTGAAGGCCGGTTCCCGTATGCTTCATAAGACCTTTGGAGAAGGCACCGTCCGCGAAATTAGGGAAGGAAGAATGATCGTCGCTTTCAATGGCGGAGAGAAGTTGTTCCAATTCCCGTCAGCTATTGAGAATGGGTTCATAAAGCAGATCTGACTATGCCGGTTTACGGAGGCTAGAATACAAATGACGATTGATGTTGCCGTATGATAGGCCACAAGCGTAATGGAGGTTCTAAATATGTCTATTGAAACAAAGACCATTGGTGATCTTAAAGATCATCGCTTTTTTGTGCCATCATATCAGCGTGGATACCGATGGGCAGAATATGAGGTAACCGCTTTGCTCAATGATATATATGAGTTTTCGAATGAAGGTGGTAAGCGTTACTGTATTCAGCCTTTAATAGTAAAGCATCGTACCGATGGAGCTTTTGAAGTGGTTGACGGACAGCAACGTCTCACCACGATTTATATCTTTATGAAAATAGCTGAGGAAAAAACAGAGTACCTGCCATTTGAATTGGAGTTTGAGACAAGAAAAAACAGCCAATGGTTTTTATCTGAGCTTTCCTCAAAAGGCGAAATAGACAATGATAATATTGATTACTTCCACATAACAACCGCGAGGGACATTATAAACCGCTGGCTCGATGGTCATAAAATAAGGTACATAGCAATAAATGATCTTTTTAAGAGGTTTATAGAATCCGTATTTTTTATATGGTACGAGATACCGCGTGACAGTGATCCTATAGCTATGTTTACGAAGGTCAACTTAGGGAAAATCCCACTGACAAATGCAGAACTGATAAAAGCCCTACTTCTGAATAGAGACAATTTTAGTGCGGACATAAATAAGAGGCAAACCGAAATATCCGTTGCGTGGGATAGAATTGAGCAGGGTTTGCGGGATGATTCTTTCTGGTACTTTCTTAATGAGAAAGAACAAAGCGGTACGCGCATTGATTTACTGTTTGAGTTGTTGTCTAATGAGCAGAACGCCAAACTGTCTATTCCGATACCAGCCAATCAAAACCTTTTCCCGTTCTTGGTTTTTTCGGCGGCACAGAATGTCGCACCTGATAAAGAAGAGTTTGTGAAATCGTTGTGGGGCGAAGTTGAAAAGTTGTACGCCGAATTCCGAGACTGGTATGCCGATTTGAATAAGTACCACATAATTGGTTATCTCATATCATCGGGCGTAAATATTTCTGAGATATTCGCACTTACACGAGGAAAACGTAAAAGCGCCGTTATGATGGCACTGCTTGATAAGGCAGACAGAATAACAGGTAAATACGAATTGTCAACAATTACATATGACAATGCCAACGACCGTGGGAAAATCCGTAGGCTAATGCTGCTGTTTAATATTGCATCACTGGTATGCAAAAGTGAAAAGCAGTACCGCTTCCCATTTGACATTTATAAGGGTGAAACAGGAGACAGAATAAAATGGGATATTGAACATATCCATGCGACAGCAGATGAGGCCGATGAAGCAGACGATAGCATTGGCAATCTAACGTTACTTGATGCGCAAACAAATCGCAGCTATCAAGACGCACCTTTTGAGGAGAAGCGCAAGATAATTATTGAGCGTGAGTCAAAAGGACTGTTTGTACCATTGTGCACAAAGAATATCTTCCTAAAGGTGTACTCCAGAAATCTAAGCAATATGGATATCTGGGGGAACGAAGACAAAGCGGACTACATCGCCGCAATGGAGCTGACGCTAAACACCTTCTTTGAGGGGAGATTATGGAGATGAGCGAAAAAACACTTGATACACTATTTGAATTGCTCGATACATATAAGGTTGAAGTGCCGATTGTTCAGCGCGATTATGCTCAAGGCAGGCAGGACGACCATACGAAAATGGTCCGCCGAAATCTCTTGGATGACATGAAGTCAGCAATCCTGCGTAAAACTCCGCCGCTTGATCTCAATTTCGTTTACGGTAAAGTGGAAGGAGATAAATTCATACCAATAGATGGCCAACAACGACTGACCACACTTTTTCTTCTTCACCTGTATGCTTTTTACAATGACGACTCCAAAACTAAACTTCTGCGCAAATTTACTTACGAAACGAGAACAAGTTCTCGCTACTTTTTAGAGAAACTAACTGAGAATCGTGCCGCTGTTTTTACGTCTGCTCTGTCGCCTTCCATAGAAATTGAGGACTCTGAGTGGTTTGTTTCGGGTTGGATGTATGACCCTACAATACAATCGGCGCTTACGATGCTTGACGACATTAAGGTCGCCTTCAACGATGTTGATAGCCTTTCCGAGCGTCTGTCCAATCAGGAATGTGAACCCATTATTTTTAAGTTCTTGGAAATGAAAGACCTCGGTATGGAAGACAGTTTATATATAAAGCTCAATGCGCGCGGAAAGCCTCTCACAGCGTTTGAGAACTTTAAGGCGCGTTTAATTGGTAGGCTTCAAAAGCTTAATCTGGCTTTTACAGACGAGTTTGAGCAATATTTTGACCGCAAATGGACCGACCTTTTTTGGTCAAACTACAAAGAGAATTTCGACCTGACTTACTTAACTTTTTATGGCGGGATCCTTATGAACAAGGGAATATGCTCGACTGATACTAATTGGTCGAATACGCTTGACTATGATAATATTGAAACCGAAATATTCGAAACAGTGTTATATACGTTAAATTTTTTAAGCGATAATACGGACTGTAATGTGGTACATCGACTTGTCTTCAACGCATTAACTGAAAAGCGCACATATCAAGATAGAGTTTTGTTCCACGCTGTAGCAACCTATTTGTATAAGTCAAAAGGCATTGATAACGGATCATTAACTCAATGGCTTCGAATTATCCAAAACTTGACGCTCAACACCCAGATCGACACAACTGCTTTGTATAGCCGCGCTATAGATGGAATTAATAAATTCGCAGATAATTGGGACAGTTTACTTGTGTATTTCTCTCAAAATGGTAATGTTTCAGGATTCTCCCAAGAGCAAATAGAAGAAGAGCAAAATAAGGCACAATTAATCTTGGAGAGCGAGGATTTTGCGAAAGCGATTTATAACGCGGAGCAACATCCCTTTTTTTGTGGGCAAATCAGATCTGCATTGTACTACGCGAAGGTCAACGAAGTGAAATACGACATGGAGGCCTTTGTGCAGTACTGGAAAAAAATATCCGAATTGTTTGACAAAACAAAGTCAAAGCATGGCAATCTACTAAGACGGGCTTTGCTTACATTCGGAGATTATACTCTGCCGGTAGGATCTTACAAAACATTGTGCGTTGACGACCCGAACGAAGCGGCAAGTACTCCGAGTTTGAAACGGCTTTTTTCAAACCACGGTACCATCGTCAAGCTACTTCTTGATTCGCTAAACTTGAGTGATGACATTGGTAAACAATTGAAATGCATTGTGAATTATTCAAATGTCTTAAAAGCCGACTGGCGAGAATGCTTTATTAAGTACCCTGACATATTCGCGCGGATGAGTGCCTCACATTTACGGTTGCGCGAAGTTAGCGGTGAAATGCTAATTATCACGAACAAATCCTCTAACGGATTCAATTACAATGTGTTTCTCTCAACGCTTTATGTTGTGTTAAAGAAGCAAGGCATAGAAGCGAGTTTTGAAGGCGATTTGGGTACATGGGCAGACCGCTTTTTAAGTGCTAAAGGATTCATAGTTCGGTTCATTAATGGGAAGTTCATTATTAAGGACGGAACTGGTATCGTAGTGTATGAGACGATAACAGATGACCCTGTAGCTGAAGCAGCAAATTATATTCTTTAGACTAATTTATCACTATAGCAGTCAGTGAGGAAAATCTGGAGGGTATGGATAGTGGAGGCCGTTTTCCGTTCTCTTGATCTGATGATTCCTGATTTCCTTTAACCGATTTAAAAAGCAATCAAGTAATCAATGCAAACGTCAGATACAGCATAATGCAAGTAGGAGGCAGCGCATGGCTCTTCGTGGAAAAAGTATCAACCTCTTCCTAATGGATGGGGTACCAAGCGGGCGCATCAAGTGCACGCTTGCTAATTGGACCGGTGTAGCATACAAAATTCCGCGCATCGATTTGGATATTTGCAGAGAACGGGACGACCTACGGCAAAGCGGTGTTTATTTCCTGTTTGGTACCTCAGACCAAACAGGGGAAAATGTCGTTTATATAGGGCAGGCTGGCGCAAGGAAAAACGGTGAGGGCATCCTCAACCGATTGCAAGAGCATAAACGTAATCCCGAAAAAGACTACTGGACGGAAGCTGTTATTTTTACTACGTCAAACAATTCCTTCGGCCCGACTGAAATAAGCTATCTAGAAAACCGATTCTGCAAAATTGCCACAGATGCACGAAGATATATAGTCAAGAACGGGAACGACCCAACCATCGGAAACATTACAGAGGAAAAGGAAAGCGAATTAGAGGAGTTTATTGATTATGCTAAGATTGTTATGGGAACGCTCGGTCATAAAGTATTCGACTCTATTGTTGTACAGAATACGGCACCTGTAAGCGTTCCCGCTGTTACAAGCGATGAACCATTATTTCACCTGATTACATCCAAGGCAAATGCGATAGGTCGTAGGACAAGCGAGGGGTTCGTCGTTCTTAAAGGTTCTACTATAGCGACCAGCCCGACAAAAAGTTGCCCAGACACTATCCAACATTTACGTGAAAAATATGCTGAAAGGATTGACGCTAACCATACGCTGACCGAAGACACGCTATTTCGAAGTCCATCTGCAGCGGCGGGTTTCATTTCCTATGGCAGCGCAAACGGATTGATAATGTGGACGACAAATGACAAAAAGACACTTAAAGATATTGAAAACACCGGCAGTTGAGGAAAGTCTACCTGAACCTATTATTCGCAGTTGAGATTTGAAATAAGTAACTTTTCGGACATCATCAAGTGAAGATCCATTCTTATATGAAACAGGGGTGCTATTATGAAAAATGATTCTGGTTTTAAACAACTGACAGTACCCAAAGTTTTAGCTTTATCTTCTGAAAAGGGAAACGACAAGAATATACGAACAGTTTATCGAGATCTACTTTGCGTATGGGGATTGTCAAAGCTGCCATTTGAACTCGAAACATCTTTTCGTGAAGTAAACCGGCAAGAAATGATATATCATCCCTTCTTCCAGCCTTCAAAGGTCACCTTGATTTATTGTGATGCATTATTAGCCATCAAAGGTGACATAATAAATATTTATATGGGAAACGATAATGTATCGGTTACAGACAATGTTGTTTGTTGCTTTTTGCATGCATTGTATATTGCTTTACATGGATTTGGCTACCAGGATTATTTGGTTGAATATGACCGGGAAATTAGTAATAGCCATAGTATTAAAACTCTCAAAGAACTGGTCATGCTTTGGTCTGGCTCAAGAATTATGCAAGGCTATCATCCGGTTATTTGGGGATTAGGGACTGGCTACTCAGATAGTAATTTAGCAGAAGAAATAATGGATATCAGGATTAAGCATACTAAGCGCAGCATTGATGGTTATTTGTATATAAATAGAACAACAACCCAAGAATCAAGCAAATTACTCTTCGGCATGCTTTTTGATCTTGGTATGTTTTATGCATATAACGAAATTATGCTTGCTTTGCTGCAAGGTAGCTTTAACCCCGACTTCTTTGACATTGTTAAAAAATATGGATCTTAAGTGGGTCATATCTTAAAAGAAAACAGAGAAGCAATTTGAGGCTTGAGTAAGAGCACTTGAGTAAACGAACCTTTTGACGATGCCTGTACTTTTTGATTTTACCTACGAAAGCATATCAAGGGGGTGCAAATTAATCACCTCCACTAAGTAGAAACCTGAGCAACCATAATCATTAGACAAGACTAAGGACTTTTGAAGTCAGCAGATGACCTCATAAGCCCTTGTTTCATGGACGTTTCTGTTTTTTGCGCCGCCTTGATCCCCATAACGCTTTGTTTCAAAGACGGTAAGAACATTGATCCGGCCTGCGGCACAGGAGGGTTTATCCTCGCTGCATATGATTATTTGACCGATTCGAAGCATTATCAGCTTAACCGTGAGCAGCGGGCATTCCTGAAAAGCGGAGCGTTTCGCGGGTGGGAACTCGTGCAGAATTGAAGTTGAACCGCCGATTACCAGAAACGACTCTTTGCTTGCTGACCCCGGCGAGAGGTTTGATTATGTTCTCCAAATCCGCCGTTCGGAAAAAAGTCCTCGATGACATCCACCAATGATGAGGGCGAACAGGAAACCGAGGACTTGGTTTATAACCGTCAGGACTTCTGGGCGACCGGCTCCAATAAGCAGCTGAACTTCGTGCAGCATATCCACACGATACTCAAAGGCAACGGCAGGGCGGCGGTTGTTGTGCCGGATAACGTTCTGTTTGAAGGCGGTGCGGGTGAAACCATGCGAAAGAAGCTTTTGGAGGTCACGGACTTCCACACCATTCTCCGCTTGCCGACAGGCATCTTCTACAAGCCGGGCGTTTAGGCAAACGTTATCTTCTTCGACCGCCGACCGCCAAGCCCCGACCCGCAAACCAAAGAAGTGTGAGTATATGACTTCCGTACGAATGTACATTTCACGCTGAAGCAGAACCCGATGACCTTTGCCGACTTGCAGGATTACATCGAATGCTATAATACCGCCAACCGTCACGAGCGGCACGAAACCTGGAGCGAGGAGAACCCGGACGGGCGTTTCCGCAAGTTCACCTATAAGCAAATCACGGAACGCGACAAGACGAGCCTCGACATCTTCTGGATCAAGGACAAGTCCCTCGCTGACCTTGACAGCCTGCCGGACCCCGATGTTCTTGCGGGTGATATAATCGACAACCTCGAAACCGCAATAGAAAGCTTCAAAGCAATTATGGCGGAGTTGGGGTAATGTGGACACGGAAGTGATCTCAATAACAACAAGCAAACAACGGCTACCCACCGGAGTGGAATTACGAAGTGCGCGAGAAGGTGCTGGAACATGCAGAAAACTTTGAGAACCATAAGTATTGAGGAATTTCATCACTTCAAATATGCGAAAGGCAGCCAGAACAACGGGGTAAAGAAATGGAAATCTAAGCATATGGCAGGACAACCACACCCGGTATCGTGCCGGGAATATGGTTGTCCTGCTTATTTGGTCTAGTATCCGTCGTTAGCTAAACAGTGCCCGTATTGATGAAAATGATGTGCTCTACCGAGTACACCAATACCATTTAGCGAACTCATACAATTTGGCGAAACTCCATACGATTTGGCGAAACACAAAAGGGGGTAAAGTTTGACCGCATTGAGCTAATAAAGGCGATAAACACACGCAGATTCATGGCAATTACCGTCCCGAAGCCTTAAGCCAAAGACACAAAAGCGGCTGAAAACCCTTGCACCACAAGGATTTTCAGCCGATTTCCAATAATGAATCATCCCATAGGATTGTATCAAATCCTATGGGATGAGGTGGTGGGATTAAATGGGCTCGAACCATCGACCTCCACGATGTCAACGTGGCACTCTAACCAACTGAGCTATAATCCCATGCACATGACAGTTGCGAAAAGTATTTTACCATATGGCCGGAAGAAAAGCAAGGGCAGAATCACACTTTCTAACCCTGGTCGGGCTTGGCCGGTCATTAGGCATATGGCATTTCGAAAGTAAAGGCTAGGCAGACCGCTAAACCCATGCCATTCCCGCGGTCAAATTTTGGGGGCCTTACAAACCATCATATCAAAATCAATGCTGTAAAAGACGAAGAAGAGTGCCGCAATGGAGGACGGCAGTTGCGGCACTCTGGGTAATAAACTGGGTTTTTCATTGATCCTATCACGCAAAGGCTTTCAAGCAATGGCAAGGCTGCATTATTTTCGGGAGCGCGCCTTCAGCTTGGCAAAGACCGCTTGCAGCATGATGAAGAAGCATAGCAGCAAGGCTGTTACCACGTTGGACCATGAGGAAACCAGCTTACCGTTTGTCTTGACCAGGCTGGAGATCGTTCCGTTTATCAGAACGCCAAAGAATGAGCCGATCACGTTGCCCACACCACCGGTCAGCAGCGTTCCGCCGATGACAGCAGAGGAGATTGCGTCCATTTCCAGGCCGAACGCCTGCGTTGTAGTGCCGGCCATGGTGTTTAGGCAGTAGCAGATGCCGCCGACGGAGCACAGCACACTGGAAAGCACAAAGGCTTTCATGCGTGTCCTTTTCACATTCAGCCCCATCAGCGCTGCGGACTGCTGGTTGCCTCCCACTGCGTACAGGCTGCGGCCGAACTTGGTATAGCGCAGTACCAGAAACGTAATAACCAACACCGCGATGGCGATGATGACCGGCAGCCTTAAATAGGGTACCATCAGCTTGCCGTTTTTATTGAGGTATGCACCAATATCAAAAGGAATGGCAAACTTCAGGTTGGCAAGGTTTACAAAGAACTCGCTGCTCTTGATGGTTACCTGCTGGGTGCTGATCATGGCTGTCATGCCCCGGGCAAAGAACATGCCCGCCATGGTGACAATAAAGGGCTGGATGCCCAGATATCCGACACAAAGGCCCTGCACAAGACCGAACACCACACCGATCAATAGGACCAGCAGCATCAGGACAGGGGCGGACATGCCCCAGTATTCAATGCCGACGGCCAGAAACATGCAATCCATGGCAATCAGCGCGCCTACCGAAATGTCAATGCTACCGGTCAGCATCACACAGGTCATGCCGCATGTAACGCAGATCAGGCCAGAGTTATTGATGAGTATGTTCAGGAACGTTTGCAGATACGCAAAACCCTTGTCTGCATAAACAATGCAGCCGGCCGCGTACATGGCAGCAAACAGAAACATGGTGATGAGTAACAGCATGCTGTTGCTGTTCATCTTGCGCCGGGTGCGGCTTGCAAGGATTAGGCTGTTCATGCGCTGATCGCCTCCTTGTGGGCTTTGAGCGCCCTTAATGAGGCGCGCCTTGAGAAGTATGCCTTCACAACCGGAGCCTGAATTGTAACGATCAGGATCACAATGACGGCCTTGAACACCGGCGCCTGGGCCGAAGATACGCCCAGCGTGAGCAGCGTGGTAGTGATGGCCTGGATGGTGTACGCGCCAATGATTGAGCCGGAGAATCTGAACTTGCCGCCGCCCAGGCTGTTGCCGCCCAGGGCTACGGCCAGGATCGCGTCCAGTTCCAGGTTAAGACCGATGTTGTTGGTATCAGCCGAGTAAATGCGGCTGGTGGCCACAAGTCCGGCGATGCCCGCGCACAAACCGCTGATGACAAAAGCCGTAAAGATAATGCGCTTGGACTGGTAGCCCGCGATACGGGCGGCCTTGGCGTTGATGCCCACACTCTGCACATACATGCCCAGCGCCGTGAACTTTAAGATCAGCGCCATGACCGCTACGCACACCGCCGCAATCAGGATGGGAGTGGGAAAGATACCGGCGTATCCGCCAAAGACACGGAATGAAGGCACACGAATATACACGATCATGCTGTTGCATAGTAGCAGGCCTATGGCACGGCCGGCGGAAAACAGGATAAGCGTTGCCACCATTGGTTGGATGTTCATGTATGAGACCAGAAAACCATTGAAAGCACCGCACAGGCAAGCAACCAGGATGCCAGCGGCGATGCCCACCCACAGGGGCACTGCGTACTGCGACACGTTCACATTGCCAAAGCCGGCCAGCAGCATACAGCACATACCACCGGCAAGGCTCATCACCGAACCGACGGAAATATCCGCACCTGCGGAGGCGGAAACCACCAGCGTCATGCCGATGGCGAGGATGGCGGCCTCGCTGCCGCGGTTCAGGATATCCACCAGGCGGCCGTAGAGTACACCGTTTTTGATGGTGATCGTGAAAAAGTTGTAGAACACATTGCCTTTTGAAAGGTCAAAAACGATGTTCACCGCCATTACCAGGAACATGCTGAAGATCGGCAGGAACAAACGCATTTGGGTGATCCTTTTCAATTGTTTCATGCGTTTTCACCTCCTGCGATTGCATGCATAACGCTCTCCTGCGTCATGTCCCCGTAAAGTTCCCCAACCTTTTCGCCGTCCCTCAGCACGGCGAGCCGGCTGCAGGTGCGCAGCATTTCCTCTATCTCGGAGGAAATGAAGATGATGCCTTTTCCCTCATCGGCAAGCTGTATGATCAGCTTTTGAATCTCCGTTTTGGTACCGATGTCAATGCCGCGGGTCGGTTCATCCAGAATGAGAAAGTCCGGGTCGGTGGCCAGCCACCGGGCAAGGATGACCTTTTGCTGGTTGCCGCCGGAGAGCTGCTTTGTCAGCGTTTCGCGGCTGGGAGTCTTGATCTGCAATAGTTCGATAAATTTGTCCGCAATCTCGCACTGATCCTTCATGGGAAGCTGTTTCATCATGCCGCGCCGTGCCTGGATTGCCAGGATGATGTTTTCCCGCACGGAGAGGTCATCGATAATGCCCTCAGCCTTGCGGTCGTCCGGCAGCATGCCCATGCCGTGGTTCATCGCGTCGATGGGGTGGGTGATCCGCACAGGCTTTAACTTAACCTTCAGCGTGCCCGTCTGAGCGCGGTCCGCACCGTAGATGGTGCGTGCCAGCTCGCTGCGGCCCGAGCCCAATAGACCGGTGAGACCCACGACCTCGCCCTTGCGGATTGTAAGATCGAAGGGCTTTATCTTCCCCGCATGACTGAGATTCTTCGCATCAATCAGCGGCTCTTCCTTCAGATCCTTGCTGCCTTCATGCTTGATTTCCTTCAGATCATCGATGTCTTTGCCCATCATGGCTGCAATCAGCTTCACCCGGGGCAGGTCGGCGATGGGATACTCACCCACCAATTGCCCATTGCGCAGCACTGTAATCCGGTCGCAAATGGCGTATACCTGTTCCAGGAAGTGCGTTACGAAAATGATGCCCACGCCTTTGTCCCTGAGCTTTCGCATGAGGGAAAAGAGCTTTTCCACCTCGTTTTCGTCAAGTGAGGAGGTTGGCTCGTCAAGAATGAGCACTTTGCAATCCATGTCCACCGCACGTGCAATTGCGATCATCTGCTGCAAAGCCAGCGAGTAGTTCTCCAGGTTTTGCATCACATCAATTTTCAGTTCCAGCTCTTCCATCAGTTTTACGGCCCGTCTGGCCATGGCTTTGCGGTCTATGGTATGCAGCTTTGTTTGCGGCTCCCGGCCGATGAACAGGTTTTCAACCACACTCAGGTTGGGACAAAGATTGACCTCCTGATACACGGTGGAAATGCCGTGCTTCTGCGCTTCCTGTGTGGCGTGGTAGTGGACGGGCCCTGCGATGCCGTCCACATGGATCACGCCTTTGTCAAAATCATGCACACCTGTCAGGCACTTGATGAGCGTAGACTTGCCAGCGCCGTTTTCACCCATCAGCGCATGGATCTCACCTTTGCGTAAAGTAAAGTCCACATCATCCAGCGCTTTCACACCGGGAAAGGTCATTGTGATGCCGCGCATGGTCAGGACGACTTGTTCCTCCATGGCCATCCGCTCCTTTCCATTATCAATCTTGTGGAGAGGGTAAGCGTCATGCCGCCTATCCCTCTCATAAACGGATAAGTGGGAGGTGCTGTCCGGCCTCTCCCACTTATCCTGGCTTTCACCAAATGTTATGCCGGCGATTTCTCGCTATTCCGATCTTTGGAACTTAGTACTTGCGGCCAGCCAGGACTTCATCAGTCATGGTGGTGGCATACTGGGAGGTGATGCCCGGGGCGACGAACGCTTCATCCTTCACGAGGGTGAAAGCATCAACAGCTTCTCCGCCATTGAGCTTCAGGATGATACCCTTCACGACTTCAGCCTGAATGGGGTTGCACTCCACGTTGCAATGGAATTTGCCTTCCAGGGTGTATGTAAGGCCTGCCTTGGTAGCGTCGTAGGAGATGATGATCACATCGCCGTCCACGCCGTACTTGATGCCGGCGGCATCCATAGCATCCATCGCGCCATAGGCTTCGTTGTCGTTATGGCATACCACTACATTGAACTGGCCTTCATAAGACTTGATGAAGCTTTCCATCACTTGCTGGCCGCCGGCCTGGGTGAAGTCGCCGGACTGGGAATCGATGATCTTCCATTCGGGATGGTCCTTGGCGATGTTGTTGAAGCCTTCGCTACGGCCCAGAGCCGCGGAAGAACCAACAGTGCCTTCGATCACGAGGATATTCGCCTCTTTGCCGCTTAGGTACTCAGCCAGCCAAAGGCCGGCGGTTTCGCCTTCCTTGACCATGTTTGTGCCGATCCGGGCGGTGTACTCTTCGGGCGTAGCATCCACGTCGCGGTCCGCGATGATGACGGGGATACCGGCATCCTTGGCCTCGGCCAGAACGGTGTTCCAGCCGGCGGTTTCGATGGGAGCGATGACGATGTAATCGAGGCCCTGCTGGATGAAGCTGCGGACAGCCTCCAACTGCACGGCGTTGTCATTATCGCAATCGATGAGGCTCAGCTCGAAGCCGTTCTCGGCGGTGAACACATCATAGTAGTTCTGGGTGTTGGCGGTGCGCCAATCGGACTCGTGACCAACCTGGGCGTAGCCCACGGTGATCAGTTTGCTTTCCGCATTTGCTGCGGAGCACAGGGCAAAGAGCATTACAAGCGCCAGGGACAGGGCAAGCAGTTTCTTCATGATGTACAACCTCCATTCGAATTAGGCAGATTATGCCCGATGGCGCTAATTATAAAGAAGAAACCGCGGCATATGAATGCAGCGGCTTCCTTTTTTGGTTTGTTCTATTGGGAAGTTGTCTGGCGGCAAATGGTAGAAATTTTCCACTTTGCTGGTGATATTTTACGCATGTGCATTCCGTGAATCTGTTTGAACGGAAAATCCGAAAAGATTGCTATTTTTCGGAAGAATACCCACCTATAGCTGAATCCTTTAGCCCGGCACGGTACTCCACGGGGGATTTGCCCACCAGGCGTTTGAAGTTTTTTGAAAAGTGGGCCACGTCGGAGAATCCTACCTGATCAGAAATCTCGTGAACCTTCAGTGCGGGGTCACGCAAAAGCTCCCGGGCTTTTTGAATGCGGAGCTGATTGAGAATGTCAAAAAAGTTTTTGTTCATGTGGCGGTTGATAAGCTTGGACAGGTGCCATTGGCTGACAAACACATGGTCGGCCACCTGGGAAAGGGTGATATGCTCCGCGTAATGCTGCTCCAGATAGTTCATGGCCGCCTTCACCACAAAGCAGCCTGCGGCTTCGTTTTCCGCAAGCGCGGTATCATCCGGCGCATTTCCTGACGGCAAACGATCCAGCGCAGAGGTTATAAAACGGATGGCTTCCTTCAGTTCCTCCATCTTGCTAGGCTTTAAAAGATACCGGCATACGCCAAGCTGTATGGCCTGACGGGCATATTCAAAATCGCGGTAAGCGGTAAGAACGGCAATTTGAAGCCGGGGGAATTCGCTTTTCAGTGCCGCAACCATGGAAAGGCCATCCCGGTTGGGCATGCGTATGTCGGTAAAGAGGATATCGGGGCGAAGCTTGCGTATGAGAACGGCCCCTTCCACCCCGTCACTGGCGGTGCCAACGACGCGACAGCCGAACTCCTCCCAGGGTATCACGCGCAAAAGCCCCTGCAGTATCACCTGCTCGTCATCTACCAAAACAACGGCATACATTCTTTAGTCCCCCATTACCTTCTTTCGTTACTTGCCGAAGGGATGCAAAGCCATGACCTCTGACCACACTTGGGCAGGATCGGCAGTACCGTCCACCAGGGCAGGAACCCTGGCAAACCAAGCGCTGCGAGCCTCAGCATTCATCGCATCCTGAATGGGCGGGAGCATTACCTGCTCATTGGCCAGCAGTTCATAGGAAGATTCCAGCAGCCTGCCGCCAAAGGCAAAGGTGCGCAGGCGGTTTCCGTTTTCCTCGCTGGTCAGGAAAGACAATAAGTTTACCGCAGCGTCACGCTTATTGGGATCGTCCCACGCCTGGCGGCTGAGATAGAAACCCATTGACACGCCGCCGATGAAAGCGTTGGGATCAGCATCACCGGCATAGGCGGGAAAGGGTATGACCACGGTGGTATCCCAGTTGCTTTCGGGGATGCCGTTGGCGAACCAGGAACCGTCCAATTGCATGGCGGCCTTCTTGTCGCGAAACATTTGGGAGGTGGCAGCCTCGGTTGTGGCGCTGGCATCCTTGGCAAAAGCGCCCAAGGTATACATCTTGTTCAAAAGGGCCATGCCTTCCATCCAGGAACCGGGTACCTCATGGAAGTCGGCGGGGCGGGCTTTGTACTCATCGGTAGTGCCGCTGGCGATGATTGCAAATTCAACGATGTAGTGGGGCACATCGGCAAAGCTGACGGATATGGGGACGATGCCTTCTTCGTTGAACCTTTTGATGGCAGTCTCCAGCTTGAACCAGTCGGTGGGCAATTCGAGGCCATAGCGCTCAAACAGGTCGGTATTCACGAACAGGCCTTCCCAATATGGGCGCACAGGTATGGAGTAAATCACACCATCGTCTTCGGCACTGAAGGGATTCTCCTTGAGCGAAAGATCAGGATAAGTGTCGTTAATCTCCCTGATAGGCACCACCCTTTTCAGAATGGGGATGGAGTCGGCGGTTTTCGCAAAGTAGAACAGCACATCCGCCTCATTGCCGGCGGCAAAATCATTGAGTACACCGGTCTTCCAGGCCTCGTCAGATGTTGCGGAGGTGTCCATTACTTTGTTGCCGGTTTCTTTTTCCCAGGCACTAAGCAGCTCCACATAATCGCCTGCAGCGGCATCGGTGCCGGCAAATGTGGAAACGGTCTTGAGTGTGACGCCCGCGGCCAGGGCTGCAAACGTTACACTCAGGCACAGGGTTAATGCCAGCAAAACGGCAAGCAGCTTTTTCACGGGCAAGCTCCTCCTTCACATATTCCAAGCCATTTGGTTTGATTGTATCAATCGCACAATTCGCAGTCATTGACTGGAGATGTCATTCGTTGTTCCCGGTTGTGCATGTTTTACAAAACAGTCATCCATGCGTACAACGCATGTATGGCTTCATTATACCATAGGCACGTTCACATGTGTATTCCACTGCATCCGATTTCATGGACGAATGCGACCGCCCTTGAGCCGGTTCTTCCCGTTATAGTTTCAAATTCCATAATCCCGCCTCATCCTTTATCAATTGAAAAAATATGCCGATATATAGATAAATAACAAAAGAAAGGGATGCGTGCCGCATGAAGATCGCAGCGTCCAGCGTGCGTATGTCCAGCAGTCACAGAAGTGATTTGAGCGCTGCTGTATCCGAGTCGCTGACTGTTTGGGGCCCCACAGGCCGTATGGATGCAGCCCGGAAGCCACTTGCCGATGCGGTGCGTATCTCCGCCGCACAGGCATTGCGTGCAGACAATTTGCAGATCACTAAAAAGGCAGAGGATGCACCGTTTGAAGCAAGCGATGGGGATAAACTGAAAATCAAGCTGATCGAGCAGTTTATACGACACCTGACCGGCAAAGATTTCAAAATAAGCATTCCCGACAAATGGGTCCAGGAAGAAGGCAGTGCAGTGCAAATGCAGCGTTCCTTCACAACTCAAAACAGCAGTGGCAGCGCAGGCTTTGGCATCATCTACAACAAAACGGTGGCCGTAACGCAAAGCGAAGCGACCGCCTTCCAGGCCATCGCCTTTGTAACCACCGAAGACGGACGGCAGCTTGGTGCCCAAATATCTCTGGCTCTTAAGCAAAGTGTCACCGCTGCAAAAAGCACCACCATCCGCCTGGGCGACGCCAAGGCGGTAGACCCGCTGGTCATCAATTTTGCCGCCGCCAGCGCATTGGCCTCTGCCAGCAAGTTCGCCTTTGACCTGAATGTGGACGGGAAGACCGAGCAAATATCCTTCATCGGCCGCGGCAGCGGATTGCTGGCCCTGGACAAGAACGGTGACGGCATCATCAATAGCGGTGATGAATTGTTCGGGCCACGCAGCGGCAACGGATTTGCCGACCTTCAAAACTATGATGGTGATAGAAATCTTTGGATCGATGAAAACGACGATATCTATGACAGCCTTCAAGTATGGATCAAGGACGAAGTCGGGGCTGACAGGCTGTTTGCCCTTGGCGCCAAGGGGATCGGAGCCATTTATCTGGGTAATGTGGAAACGCCTTTTACCTTGGGAAACGCGGGCTCAGCAGACGCCATCATACGTCGTACCGGCATTTTTGTTAGGGAGGATGGAACGGCAGGCACCATTCAGCATGTAGACATGGTTGTATAAACCACCGTTACATGCTTACAGGTGCACCATCCTCCTTCTGCTCCTGCGGCACCGATGTGCTGGAGTCCTTGTCCAGCGGAATCAATATTGTGGCCACGGTATCGCCATGGCTGTCCTGTGCGATGCGCAGGCTGGCCCGGCCCCGGTAGATCAAACGCAGCCGCTGGCTCACATTGCGGATACCCACGTGGCCTTCCCCGGGTCCTTCCTCGTTCAATAGAGCCACAATCTTCTCCCGGTCTTCTTTTGTAAGCTGCTTCCCGTTGTTTAGTACCTCCACATGCAAAAAGGCAGCGTCAGAAAAAACGTTCAATCGAATGCGGCCGCCACCGGCCGGGGCAATGCCATGCTCGATGGCGTTTTCCAGCAGCGTCTGGATCACCATGCGGGGAAGCTTCTGGTTAAGCAGCGCCGGGTTCACATCCTTGAAGATGGTAAGCCTTTCGCCAAAGCGCAGACGAACAAAGTAAAAGTAGGCATCGGCGATAGAAAGCTCCTTTGACAAGGGGACCATGCGGTGATCGCCTCTGTCCAGGCTGGCATTTAACAGTACGCTCAGCGCTTCCACCATGGCGGCGATGGCCTCGTTACCGTCCATGCGGGCCTGCCAATTAATCATCTCCAGCGCATTATTCAAAAAGTGAGGGTTGATGCGGCTTTGCATTGCCTCGATGCGGGCATCCCGAAGGGCGATTTCCTCCTTGAAGGCAGTATCGATCAGGTGCCGTATTTGCGTGCTCATGCTGGAAAAAGCAACACCCAACTGCCCCAGTTCATCCTTGCCCTGCATGGGCACTGTCACACCCAGTTCCCCGTCGGCCATGCGCCGGGAGGCTTGTGACAAAAGAAAAATGGGCTTGGATATTCTTCTGTGCACAAACCACATGATGACGACGCCGACAGGAACGATGGCCAGCACCAATATGGTAAGCAATTGTCCAAACTGCGTCATCTGCGCATAAACGGACTTCTTGGCTACCTGCACCCTGGTATACAGCGTGTAATCCCGCTCCGTGTGGCTTTGCACGTAACTTAGGTTTTCCTTCCGCTCTGACAGGCCCATAGGCTCACTGTCCCAGTTTGCCGCCTCTCCCCGGTAGCTTTCATAGCCGTCCAGCAGAATGTCAAATCCGCTGTCCCACTTTTGCCCCGCGCTGTAAAGGGGGGCAAACAGCTCCTGCATGTTCATGCCCAGCACCAGCATACCGTAGCGTTCCATGCGCAGGTTGTACAGGTTGCGTACCAGGTACAATTCTTCATTCCAACCGGCAAAGCTGCATCTGGTATCTATGGTCAGCCCCAGCTCAATGGCCAAGGACTGGCAGTTTTGCTGGAAGGCCAATGCGCTTTGGTATCCGGCCACAGTATACATGTACGCGTCAGGGCGGTTTAAGGGAAAGTAGGCGGCAAAGGTGAACAGGGAATCCCGGCCGTACTTTCGTTCCAGGTAGTTCCGGCTGATTCTGTAAAAGTCGTGGTAGCTGAGTTTTTGTGCTTCAAACCCAGCATAGGCGGCGTCCAATTCTCCGTCGTATGTGACATCCTTGGCCAGGGTAATGGCCCGTTGGATAATTTGAAGGGTGAGCGTATTGGCATACTCAGCACTGGTGGCAAGAGCCGCTTCCGTCTTTTCCTGGAGTGCGCCATAAAAGACGCCGCCCATATATCCCCCCAGCGCCAGTACCGGCAGCAGCCAGCACAAAAGCACGATCAATAGGATGCGAAAGCGCAGGGACTTGATATAGGTGCGGAGTTTGGGACGCATGGCATACGCCTCCATGCTAGTTATTTTGCTATTCAGGGGGGCGCCTTGCAGGGCGGCCAGGGCTTTCCTACCAATCTGGCTCAATCGTCGCACTGCTCACTGCTACTGACAGCCCGGCGGTCTCAATTGTCGCGCTGCTACGCTGCCGCTTGCATCGCTCTGTTTCGACCGCTTCCTCCACACGGCTTATTACCCCCACTGGGGGCAGCCGGGCTCTGGAACCCGTTTCGCCAGCCTCCTCCGCCCAGCCTTTTGCCGCCACAGTCGGCGGCCAGGCACCGGAGCCCTGGACCTTCGGCGGCGCTGTGATATGCCGGCAAAGCATACACCGCTTTGCTGCTACATCATACTTTTAACCCCAGGAATTTGGCAGCGGTAAGGCACATGGCCTCCGCCTGCTCTTTGTCAGGCATTTCGCAGAACACCCTGAGCCTAGGTTCCGTGCCGCTGAAGCGGATGATGATCCAGCCGTTTGCAAAGCGGACCTTCACACCGTCCATGTAGGAAACGTCCTTCACTTCTTCGGGGAAAACTGGCAGCTTCTTTTCTTCCATCAATAAACGCAGCAACCGTTCTTTTTGCTCCGCTTCAAAAGGCCAGTCGCATTCCGCCATATAGGTTTCGCCAAATTCCTGGTACATCCTTTTCGTGAGTACGCTCAGCTTTTCGCCGGTGACGGCCATCATCTCCACCAGCAGCGTGGCGGCATGAATGCCGTCCTTACCCAGGATATGGCCCCGCACCGTAAGCCCGCCGGAGGACTCGCCGCCGATCACGGCGTTGTACTTTTCCATGGCGGCGGAAATATGCTTGAAACCCACCGGCACTTCGTAGCATGCTTCCGAGAAGGCGGCGGCCACCTTGTCAAGCAAGTGCGTAGTGGCCAGGTTGCGCACCGCCGGACCGTGCCAGCGCTTGTACTTGAGCAGGTAGTAATACAGAAGCACCAGGATTTCGTTGGGGTGAATGAACCTGCCCGTATCATCGATCACGCCGATGCGGTCCGCATCCCCGTCGGTGGCAATGCCGATGTCTGCCCGGCTCTCCAGCACCGCCCCCCGAAGCGCGCCCAGCGTTTCCACATTGGGGGCGGGAAGACGGCCGCCAAACAGCGCGTCGTGGCGCTCATGGATCACATCCACATCGCATCTGGCGGTGAGCAGAATGGTCTGAAGGGAGGTCCGGCTCACGCCGTACATGGGATCCAGAATGATGCGCAGGTTCCTGGAGCGGATGGCGTCCATGTTCACGCCGCGGATAATAGCGTCCAAATACTGATTCTGAGGAGAAATCTCCTCCACCAGCCCCTGATGCACCGCATGCTCGTAGGGCACAAAAGAAATCTCATCCTTGCCAATGGCATTGGCGCTTTCCCCAATGGGCTCGGTAATCTCCTGTGCCGCGTCCCGCCCGCCCCTTGTGAACAGCTTGATGCCGTTGTACAGCGCCGGGTTGTGGCTGGCGGTAACGGCCATGCCGTAATGCAGCCCATAATAGCGTACCGTGAACATGATCAAAGGCGTCGGCGCTTCGCGGTTGATCAGATAGGTATGAATGTGCTCCGCCGCCATCACCTCCGCCGCCCAGCGGGCAGCCTCCCGGGATAGAAAGCGCCTGTCGTAACCAATTACAAACCCCGGCGTAGCTGCGTCTTCTGCCTTCATTCGCCTGGCTACTGAAAGTGTCAGCCGCTGCACATTCTCCTTGGTAAAGTCCTCGCCGATAATGGCCCGCCAGCCGCCTGTGCCAAACGCGATCATGGCCTTCCCGCCTCTCTCTATTCTATACGTTTCCCATCACAACTTCAACGGTATGTACCGTGCCCGATGCGTATACGGGAATGCGGTCCATGGCCTGGCCATCTACGCGCAACCTGGAAACGCCCTTTTCCACATGCATGGGATTTTTTACCGTAATCTGATAGGTAGCGCCGCGGAAGATGCGGGTGGCCGTAAATCCTTCCCAGTCCGCCGGGATGCAGGGGTCAATGGCCAGGCCGTCCCACTCTGGCCTTATGCCCAGCATGTACCTGGTGGCGGCATAGTAAGCCCAGCCCGCGCTGCCTGTCATCCAGGGGTGTCTGGCCCGGCCATGGGCGGTATGCTCCTTGCCCATTATGAACTGGCAGTAAGCATAAGGCTCGCTTTGCCGGATCTCGATCATATCGTTTTGGCGCACCGGCAGCAGCGCGTTGTACATTTTCATGGCCCTTGTGCCCCGGCCCAGTACGGCCTCCGCCACCCAGGCCCAGGGATTGGGGTGGCTGAAGATGGCCCCGTTTTCCTTCACGCCGGGATAGACACGGGTAACAAAACCAATGGAATCATCGGGCGTTACAAAAGAAGGCGCATTCAGCATCAAACCGTAAGGGGTGAACAGGTAGTCCATCACCGAATCCATGGCCGATTCGCCCTGCTCCCTCGTCACTGCCCCTGAAATCACGGCCCAGGTATTGCTATCCAGGTGCACCTTCCCCTCTTTGGAATCAACCGTGCCAATGGGCGCACCCTTGCCCGTAATGCCGCGAATGAACCATTTCCCGTTCCAAAGCACCCTGCGGCAATTATCCGCCATTTCCCTTTCCATGGCCCTGTACAGGCGCACATCCTCGCTGCGGCCCAGGTAATTTGCCGCAGACAGGAAGTGAGAAAGTGCCCACAGGTGTAAAAAAGCCACCATGGCGCTTTCACCGCCGCCCAGGTTCAGGCAGTCGTTCCAGTCGGCCCTAAGACCGCGGGCGATGCCGTGAGCGCCAAGCTGGCTGTAGGTAAAATCCAAAATCTTCTTCATGTGCTCGTACACCGTATCCTGGCCGCCGTCGGCATAGGGAATCACCTGATGGAAAAAGTCCAGCTCCCCCGTTTCACGCACATATTCGCAGATGGCGGGAATCAGCCACAACGCATCGTCGGCGCATACGTCTTTGAGACCATGGATCATGGAGTTCTTATCGGGCGTCGGCACCACCGTGGGCGACTGAAAGGATTGCTTCTTGCCCGGATGAAACCAGGCGGGATCGAACAGATGCAGCCCGTACCCTTCCCGCACCTGGCCCCGCAATAGCTGCGCAATGCGCGTACGGCACATGTCGGGATTGGAATGGGGCACGCACATGGCATCCTGGGCAGTATCCCGGTAGCCAAGCCCCGTCCGGCCGCCTACCTCAATGAAGGAGGCAAAGCGGGAGAACATCACATTGACCTCGCTTTGATACAGGTTCCACAGGTTCAGGCTGGTGTTCATGTCGGGGTTGGGTGTCGACACCTGAAGCCTTGAGAGCTTTTCCGACCAGAAAGCAGCCAACTCGGCAAAGGCTGCGTCTACTGTTGGAAAGTCATACTTTTCTCTGGCCGTTTTCGCTCCTTTACTGTTGCCCTGGCCGAGAATGAACAAAACGCGTTTTCTTTCGTGGGGAGCAAGTGTAATGCGGGTATGCAGCGCGCCGCAATGGTTGCCCGTCATTTCATGGCTTCCGGAAAGCTGCCCCTTTTCCACGCCTTGCGGATTGGTCTCAGTGCGATAGGGGCCGATGAAGGCATCCCGCATACAGTCAAAGCTGAAAGGCTGGAAGCTGGAGGTAAAGTACTGGTAGCTGTCCTCCTCATAATGCAGCTCGTATTCCACGGCCCCATCCTCATACCTGGAACCCGTTGCATACAGGCTCATTTGAAAATTCTGGTTGTCCATATCGATATGGTGGAAGGAAAATTCCACATACCCGAACACATCCAGCATACGCTTCTTGCCGGAGGTGTTTTCAACGACGACATCCCACAAAACAACCTCATCATTTCTGGGGATGAAAATCGTCTGGCTGGCGAAAATGCCATCGTATTCGCACAGATATTTGCTGTAACTGAGCCCGTGGCGGCACGTATATTTGGCCTCAGTAAGCGGAAGGCTGGTGGGCTGCCAACTTACCGACCAATACTTGCCCGTTACCGCATCCCTTAAATAGACATAGTGGCCGGGCCTGTCCATGGGCACACCATTGGGCCGGAAGCGGGTAATGCGGTGGTACTGGGGCGAGTCCAGCCACACATAGCCGCCCGCTGTGTGGTTAAACACGCCGCCCATCCGCTGTGTTCCTATGTAGTTGGTCCAGGATACAGGCACGTCAGCCCTGTCGATCACATATTCCCTGGCAGCATTGTCAAAATACCCGTAGCGCATCTAAATGCCTCCCCGCAACATCTCATGCTACATCTTACCACACGCGGAATCCATATAACATGCAACCTTATGGCGTTTGTTGTCTCTCATTGCCAAGCGGAAAATATGTTTCAAGTAAACCTGCACATACAATACAAAGCCAATCCTTCAACAGAAAAACCCCATGCCATATCGTGCATAGGGTCAATTCCATCGATAAGATCACAAATGATACCCATCAGGCATCCAGTCCAAAGGCCCATTGCAAAGACTGAATGTACAGGCTCATCAGCCTGTCCCGTATCATATGAGGGGCAAATGTGCTGATGTCAATTTCATCCCATTTTCCCGCCTCATGATAAAGAACAAGCTGCAGCGCATGGGCAATATCGTTTGCACTTCCCAGCAGCGCATCTTTTACATCCGATGCGATAGGCAGTTCACCCACCGCTTCTACCATGGTGGACTCCAAAAGCACATCGATTGAGGAAAAAAGCCCTGCCAGAAAGTAGTCATAATGCTTTCGGCCCCCGCCGGCTTCCAATGCCAATAACTCCATAAACTTTGCCCGAATGAGGCAGGTTTTTACCAATTCCTTATTGTCTATACTCTGCACATTCTTCAGCAGCAGCAGGTATACCCACTTTTTTACCTCGCTCATCCCAAGGCGTATCAGCGCTTGCTTGACGGTGTATACGCCGCCCCTGGCACAAAAGAACACGGACCCGGCAAACCTCAATAGCTTATAGGATAGGCCGACGTCCGTCTCAATGATCTCTGTCAGCTTCTGATAGTCCGGCTCCGGCAAGTTCAGCTCCTGCATCACACGCAAAAGAGCCGTGGGCAGGCTGGCAATCTCTCTTCTTTTTTCAATAACCGGCCTGCTGAAGAAGTAGCCCTGGAAATAGTCATACCCCATAGAGGAAGCCAACTGGTATTCCTCTCGCTTTTCCACTTTCTCCGCCAGAAATTTGACCCGGTCCCCATATTTGTGTATATACTTGCGCTGCAACTCAACATCTACAGCGGAAAACTCCACTTTTACGATATCGGCCAATTCAATCAATGGCAAGCTGGATTCCCGAAAGGTAAAGTCATCCAACGCAATCATGTAACCTTCGGACTTCAGCTTTTTGCATGCCGCAACCACATCCGCCGTGGCATCCACCTTTTCCAGTATCTCCACAACGATATGCCCTTTGGGCAACAGCAACGGAATTTCCTTGATCAGCATATCCGCGGAGAAATTGATAAACGCCCTTGTGCCGCTTGTAAGCTCATTGAATTGCATCACCAAAAAAGCGCTGTTGATCAAATCTGCCGTTGCCTGATCGTCGTTATCACCTTCGAAAAAATTGTTCATGCTCCGCCGGTATAACAGCTCATAGCCGACAATGTCCATTGCTTTGTCAAATATGGGTTGCCGTGCTACGTATACTTCCAAAGTAGTCACTTCTTCCTGTCAGGTACTGAACAAGTATCTTTCGCCTTTATGCCGCTTGTGTGCCTGCTGCTCCATTTGTTTACGTTATCTAATTATAGGAGGATTTGCAAAAAAGCGCAATATGTGTAGCGACATTACACAATCAGAATCTTTCATGCAGGTGTGATATGATATGACTTTTGCAGGGAAATACGGGACTGATGGCGAATGGATAGCCAACAAAGCAGCCATCATATTTGGGGATGCTTGTATACTGTGCTTGCATGTGCGCGTAAGGCAAGTAAAATACATCAAGGAGGCTTTTTCATGCCCATTACCGCCAAGGACATTGCCAAGATGCTGGATCACAGCACGCTGCAGCCCTTCCTTACAGAAGAGGATATCATAAAAGGCTGCAAAACAGCCCTGAAATACGGCACGGCTTCCGTTTGCGCCCGCCCTGCCGATATGCCCCTGGTAGTGACGCTGCTTGCGGGCAGCAGCGTTATGCCCAGCACCGTCATCGGCTTCCCCCACGGCGCTCAGAAGACGGAAACGAAAGTGTTTGAAGCAAAGCAGGCTTTATCTGACGGCTGCAGGGAACTGGATATGGTCATTCACATCGGCAAGCTGCTCTCAGGCGATGACGATTATATATTGAACGACATTGCCCAAGTGGTGAATGTGGCCCACGGGGCGGGGGCCATTGTGAAGGTGATTCTGGAAACCTGCTACCTGAATGAGGAACAAAAAATCCGCGCCTGCCGCCTTAGCAAAGAGGCCGGGGCTGACTTTGTCAAGACCAGCACAGGCTATGGCACCAAGGGCTGCACCATTGAGGACTTAAAGCTCATGCGGGCAAATGTGCCGGATCACATGCGCGTCAAGGGTTCCGGCGGCATCCGCGACCTGGATACGGTTCTGGCCGCAAGGGCTGTCGGCGCTTCCCGCTGCGGCGTAAGCGCCACGGAAGCCATCATGGAGGAAGCATTTAAGCGGGAAGCGGCGGGAGATCTCAAAGAAGCGGATGTGCTCAAGGAAATGGAAGGCGGATATTGATTATTCAGATTTCGCCGTTTGTTCACATTCTTTCCATGGTTACTTCATATTGTCCGGTTATCCTATACACAAGACGGTAGCCGGGAGACCGGCGAGCCGATGATATATAAGCCGGATCCGGTGTAAACCGACAGACCAAATGCCACGCCTGCAAAAGAAAGCGCTTATCCAGGAGGGAAATAAGCACCCTGCTTTTGCAGGCGGAGGCGACAAGTCACTGATGCATGCAATCATGCCGTCCGATGGGACGGCATTTTTCTGCTTTGCCATAAACAGGGTCTTCTGCTGCAAAAAATCATCATTGAATCGATGAATGCTCGCGAATAGAATACGAGCAAACGTCTGCTTTACCGTGTAAGCAATCCCTCTTGACAGACCGTGTGAATGGTATATAATGATTGTACAAACGATTGCACAACCACGAATGCCAAGGCACTCCCGATAACGTGAGAGTCTTGGCAAATGGGCTATATTGTTGAATTATATCAAAAAATCGCGAATATAATTGGTTATTACATATAAAATCATTGTTGACAGAAACATATTGATGAAATATAATGGAACAGGCTACAAAATATGCAAGGAGGTTTCCCATGAAAAAATTGCTCTCCGTCGTCATGGCACTGGCGCTGTTGGTATCTCTGAGCGCATCAGCCCTGGCGGACATCACTGTTTCCGGTTTGAAGGTGGAAATTGACGCTGCGCTGAAGGAATACGCGGCGGCGTATGACCAAAAGAATGGCACTGCTACCAAAATCGAAACCGTAGGCGGTGGCGCCGACTATTCTGGCTCCTTAAAGGCCGCGTTGCAAAGCGGCAACATGCCCGACATCTTCGTCATCGAAGGCATGGGCGGCTACGATGTGTGGAAGGATTACATTCTGGACGTTACCGACCAGCCCTTCGCCAAGGATACCTCCGTGGGCTTCACGGTGGATGGCAAGATTTATGGCTTCCCTGTAGCCATTGAAGGCTTTGGCCTGGCGTACAACGCCGACTTGCTGGCAAAGGCCGGTATCGACCCCGCCACGCTGACCACCTTCTCCGCCCTGAAGGCTGCCTTTGAAAAGCTGGACGGCATGAAGGAAGAACTGGGCATCCAGTCCGTCATGGCCATGGCTACCTCCGTGGCCGGCGGCATGACCTGGGTTACCGGCAACCAGAACTTCTCCGTGTACCTTTCCGGCAACCTGCCCTATGGCGACACCACCTACATTGACATGATGCTGGAAGGCAAAGTCGATACCGACCGCCTCACCGCCTATGCCAACTACGTAAACCTGCTGTTTGACTACGCCGACCAGGATATTCTGGTCAACGGCAACTACGACGCCCAGGTGAACCTGTTTGCCACCGGCAAGGCCGTGTTCTGCCACCAGGGCAACTGGATTGACCCCAGCCTCAAAGCCCTGGGCGTGGACTTGAACCTGGGCTACATTGCCGAGCCCTTCACCGAGGAACCCACCACCGGCCTCCTCGTTGCCGCTCCCTCCTGGTACTGCGTCAACAGCCAGGGCGCCAATGTGGAAGAAGCCTTGAAATTCCTCAACGACATGGTGCTCACCGAAGAAGGCCAGGATTACATGGTCAACAAAGCCGGCATGGTGCCTGCCTTCGCTTCTGTGAAGCTGGAGCCCGCCGGTGACCTGTCCCGTGCTGTCATGAAGGCCGCCGCCGCCGGCGACATCTATTCCTGGGGCTTTGGAATGATGCCCGACGGCTTTGGCATGAACACGTTGGGCCCCATCTTTGAGCTGCTGGCCCAGGATGCCATCGATGTGCCCACCTTCGTACAGATGGTCACCGAAGCCATCGCTACCATTCCCACTCTATAAATAACACTATCGGGGCTGACGCGCAAAAGACCTGAGCTTGCACGTCAGCCCCGCTTTCCACAACAAAACCGGATAATGCCAATGAAAAGCCGGATCGCATCCAAAGCCATGAGAGATTTTGCACAATACAAGGAGTCAAAGCGACGCGTAGCAGCGCTACGTGGAGCGGAGGACACGCGGCAGTGCTCAAAAGGATTCGCGAAGCGATGCGAGAGGATTTTGAATTGGCATAAGCCGGTTACTAAAGGAGGCGCATGCCTTTGGCAAAGCGGCACCCCTTGGTGAATGTTCTCTTCCTTTTGCCTGTCATGCTGGCCTTTACGGTCATCATGATCGTTCCTTTCTTTTTGGGCATATATTACTCCCTCACCGATTTTAACGGTGTGCGTTCCGTGCTCACCTTCGTAGGGCTTGACAATTATCGCGCCATGTTTTCCGATCCGGAATTTTTGCACTCCTTTTTGCTTACGTTGGAATATACCCTTATCAACATTGCGCTGGTGAATGTGGTAGCCTTTAGCCTGTCGCTGCTGGTAACAAGCGGCGTAAATGGCCGGAATTTTCTTCGGGCCGGTTTTTTTGTACCCAATCTCATCGGCGGCATCGTGCTGGGCTACATCTGGCAGTTCATATTCAACAATGTACTGACAGGCTTTGGTAAATCCGTCAACATCGCCTGGCTCATGAAATCATATCTTGGCAACAAGGATGCAGTGATGTGGGCCATGTCGCTGGTGAACACCTGGCAATACGCAGGGTACATTATGATGATCTACGTGGCGGCCATCCAGAATATCCCCTCAAATCTGATGGAGGCGGCCAGCGTGGACGGCGCGGGATACTTGACGCGGCTGTGGCGCATATTGATCCCCATGTTGACCTCCTCCTTCACCATTACCACGTTCCTGACGCTTACCAACTCCTTCAAGCAGTTTGATTTGAACATCACGCTTACCAACGGCGGGCCGGCTGCCGTATTCATGGGCAAGGCTTCCAAAGCCAGCCAGCTGTTGGCGTTGAACATATATAATACGGCCATTATCAAAAACCGCTGGGGCGAAGGCCAGGCCAAAGCCGTTGTCTTCTTTCTGCTATTGGTGGCTGTCTCCCTGGTTCAGGTTTGGTTCAACAAGCGCAGGGAGGTGGAGCTGTAATGACGCAATTGCTTGCCTCCCGCATCAATAAAAAAAGCGCACCGGCGCCCTGGTTTAAAAAGGCGGCAGCCACCTTCTTCAGTTTTCTACTTTTTTTGCTGTTCATGACGCCCTTCATGCTGGTGGTTTTCAACGCATCAAAGACCACCGGGGAAATATCGCTGAATCCGGTTTCGCTGCCCACCAATTGGAGCCAGATGGGCTTCAATATCCACAACGTAGTGAACAACCCCAACTTCTCCTATTTCAGCGCTTTCCTTGATTCGGTGATCATTACTGTAGCATCCCTTGCGGTAATCGTGCTGTTTTCCGCCATGGCGGCATGGATTCTGGTCAGGAACAAAGCATGGTGGTCCACCTTTATTTTCATGGTGCTGGTCGCCGCCATGGTGGTACCCTTCCAGGTGGTCATGCTGCCGCTGGTGCAATGGCTTCGCATGCTGGGAAGCTTCCTGGGTATCAAGCTTAACGGCACTTACGTCGGCATCGTGCTGTGCTATCTGGGTTTTGGTGCGTCACTTTCAGTGTTCATCTTTCACGGCTTCATCAAGAGCATTCCCCTGGAATTGGAGGAAGCGGCGGATATCGACGGGTGCAGCAGGGCCGCCACGTTCTTTCGTATCGTGCTGCCGCTGTTGCAGCCTACGGCGGTGACAGTGCTGATATTGAACGGTATCTGGATTTGGAACCATTTCCTGCTGCCCCTGCTTGTACTGGGGGCCAGCGGCCAGGTGCAGACGCTTCCGCTGGCGGTAGCTTCCTTTGCGGGCGCCTTCATCAAACAGTGGGATTTGATTTTGACCTCTGCCATGCTGGCCATGCTGCCCATCATCGTGCTGTTCCTGTTTGCCCAGCGGTATATCATCAAGGGAATGATGGAAGGTTCAATAAAATGACTGCGTCATTTTATTGAGTTTGCACGATTCACTTGTATGCCCTTACATCGTCCGCACTTCGCTTGGTCGATGTAAGGGCATACGGCCAGTGAATCGCGTAAGGAATGTTTGCTGTGCAAACCCCCGTCCGGCTGGCATAGCCAGCCGAGACGATTTCAAACGAGGGGGCTGCGACCCCCTCGTTGCTCCCCAAGGATTATCGGCAATCCGAAACAACCAGCCAGAGCAATGCATCCGGCTGGTTGTTTTTTTGTTGTTATCTGTTTGGATACGTATCCAGAGGGCACAGAAACTCTACTTCGCAGTAGTCGTCCTCCAGCCAGCCTTTTTCCACATGCTCAATAAATTGCCCGTCCCAGCGGGCATTGCGTTCGGAAAACCAGGTGCCAGCCACCAGCGAGGCCATCAGCCGCATGCGCCTGGCACCTTCCATGTTCAGAGGGTGCAAGCCGATGTATTGAAATTGTGCCCACTGTCCTGCTGGCCAAGACCAGGTTACAGGTTCCGATCCGTCAGGTGTACCATCCTCCTCGATCAGATACAGGTGGGTAAACCGGTTTTTTGTTGAGGTGCGGCACGCGGCGGTGTAGCTCTCACTCGTCAAGGCTGCCAGGCCCTTAACAAGCGGCGTGCCGTCCAACAAATTATCCGCATAGTTGTAGCAATGTAATTTGCCGCGCATTGTAAAGGCCGGGCGGGCCAAAAGCATCGGCTTTCCCAGCATGCCGCTGTGGGACACTGTGAACCCCGTAAGCCTTGGCACATCCACGATGGGCACAGGCATTTCCTGCCTTCTGAAGCGTGCGGGCGTCATGTGGTATGCTTCCCGGAATGCCCGTATGTACGATTGTTCGTGTTCAAACCCGGCATCCAGCGCAATATCGATGATCCTGTCTCCCCGTATGAGCTGCGGAATACTTAAAGCCAGCCGCCGGGCCCGAACATATTCCATTGGCGTCATCCCGCACAGCCTGGAAAACAGCCGGATGAGCTGGAAACGGTTCAGCCCGCTTAACTGCGACAAATCCTCCAGCGTAAGGGCTGCATGATGATTTTCCTCGATATGGGATAAAATCCTTGCAAAAGCATCCTGGGGCGTCGCCATAACTTTACCGCAATTCCTGTTCATTTTTCTTTTGTGCCATGCTGTATACTGTTCTCATTATATCACAAGGAGGCACCGCAAGTGACAGCATTGCCAAATTCCGCACACATCCCCTTTGCAGGCAGCGTCAGGCGGGATGGACCGCACCTTATTCCTCACAGCATGGCTTTCCCCTCTGCCATGATGTCCTTGAAAGTGCTCATGGGCGGCGAGCACCGCACCCATGAGCTTTCCGCCCACTCACGCACCTGGCGCTCCGACGAGGACTACTACCTGCATCTTGGCCTTTCGGGAGAAGGCTTCCGCTTCCTGTTCGACACGGCGGAGTATTTCCGTTTCCCGGAGGAAGACGGCGCACAGCCTCTCACCGATTGCCTTGACATGGAGGGTATCCCCGCAAAGGTGTATGCCTCGAATAATGTGAAGGGCATCGAAGGTATCTGGCGGGATGAAAGCCACCTGAAGGAACTGGTGCTTGGTACCCTGAAAAGCGGGTATCCCGCCTTGCTGCTGGGGCGCACAGCCAGCGACTGGGTGGTACTGGCCACAGGCTTCGAGAAAGGCGGTGAAACACTGGTGGGCTGGACGTTTGTTCCCGGTGCGGACATGTCCAACAAATCCTTTTCACCGGAGGATTGCCAGTATATCCATGACTGGTCAAAAGGCGTGGATGCCGTTGCCCTTGTTACGGGAACACCGGAAGCTGGCAATAATAAGGAAGCCATCCTCCGGCGAGCGTTAGCACGGGGGAAACGGTTTTTGTTAAAGTCCATTGGCCACCCAAACGGCAGAGACTGCAATTTTTATGACGAATGGATAAAAATGCTGCAAAAGGCTCCCTCCTGGCCATCGCCACACACCGGACGCCCGTGCATTGACCCGGATATCTGGGATTTGGCGGAGCGGCGGGCATTCGTGGCGGAGTTCCTGGAAGAGGCAGGCCAGGCGCTAAAAACCGAAGCCTTTTCTCCAGCCATAAATGCCTGCCGACGGATGCACGACCTAATGTGGCGCTTAAGCAGCCTCTGCGACGGCGAAGACGCCCAGACAAAGCTCAACGACCCCGCGGTACGCAAAGAGATTATCTCCATACTGAACACCTGCCGAGACCTGGATCACCAGGCAGCCGAGGCGATTGGAAAAGGAGCGTAATGAATGGCGGGGAGGGAGCCTTTTGAAAAAAGCTCCCTCCCCTGCCCGGCGGCTCAATCGTCATATCGCATCGCTGCCGCTCGCGCTACTTGTTTCGCTCGCTTCCTCCGCTTTGCTTCATCCGCCACAGGCGGCGCTCAACTCCGGAACCCACCCTCAAAAACTTCATAGGAAGAATAATATTCTGGAGGGATCGATATGGACAGCCACATCATTCAAAACGTGCCCCGCGTCGCCCAGTTCATTGGCAATGAATCTTACTTGACGCCTTTCATCGGTTCGCTGTATGCCGCCCTGCACGGGATGGGCACACCCAGGTACTACGCCGAACTGCTGGTCCTGTCAGGCGCAGGCAACCGCCTCACCTGGCGGCCCAATGATTGGTACGGCGGCAACTGCGACATTCTATCCGTAGAGGATAAGCCCTTTGCTCCTCACCTTCGGGTTTTAAAGGCCATTGGCCTCACCGCGAAGATCCGCCTTTTCCGGGAGATCGTAGGCTTAAAAGGGCCGTATGATCCGCCGGAAGCCGCCAGGGAGGAAATCACAGCCTCCATTGAAAAGGGCATTCCGGTGATCGCCATGGGTATCATCGGGCCGCCGGAATGCTGCGTGGTGCATGGCTTTGAAAAGGGCGGGGATGTGCTCATCGGCTGGAACTATTTCCAGGACAGTGAAGGATTTGGGCCTGATGCGCCTTTCAAAAAGGAAAACTGGCTCCCCGGTCTTTACGGCTATCTCATTCTTGAGAGAACCGAATCGCAGCCAAGTCAGCGGGATAGCGCTTTGGCCGCTTTCTGGGCCATCTCGCAGCATGCCCGCCAATATGAGGTCCGGGGTGCTCGTGTGGGTTTTACCGCCTGGGACGAGATGCTACGCCAACTGGAACACGATGACTTCTCCCGCCTTTCCGGCACTCTTTTGCCTGCCACCCCGGAATTATGGAATGACGAAGTGTGGCGCACCACCGCCCAAGGCCGTTTTTTTATCTACTGCGATGCGCTGTGCCAAATCCACGAACGGGGTGTTGCGCTGCACTACTATCAATATCTGGCGGACAATTACCCCGAGTGGAAAGACTGCCTGCTTCCGGCCATCGCAGCCTGGAAGGAATGCTCCGCTTACGGCGGCTTCCTGTGGAAACACGTGACCATGGATCCGAAAGGGTATGAGAAATTCACCGATCCCGCCATCCGTAAGATCCTGGCTGACGAAGGCCGACGGAGCATGGCCAAGGATATGGAGGCGATTGAGCATATTGAAAGATTGCTGAAACAAGAAGCGTAGGATGGTAATCGTTTTGGGGAGGGAATTTTTGATAAAATCCCCTCCCCGGGCTATGCTGAAGTTCCTTCACTTCTTCCACATCTACTCAATGCTCAACAGGCTTTTCAATATCCAGCCGCAGGCATCGGTTGTGCCGATGCGAACATAGCACCAGCTCCCGCTCTGGCTCTGAATGGTCACCTTGGTGCCCTTTCCCAAATATGCCAGGGCCTTACCCGTATAGCCTGCGCTTTCCCGGAAATTGGCGTCGGACTTTAGCTTTGCCGCCTTACCGGATACCGGTTGGAAAGAATCACCGGAGCCTTCCCCAGGCAGCGTCCCCAGCATGGAGGCCAGCATAAATCCTGACTTTCCACCCACCTGAACATGCAGCCACGTGCCACATATGCCCCACACCTTTACGGAGGTACCCAATGCATACCGGCCCAGCACCTTACCGCTTAAGCTGGCCGTCTCCCGAAGGTTCACCTTATCGGTTGTTAAACGCACTGTAGGGACAGCACTTTTCACCTTACCGGCATCGGAGCCAAAGGCAAGGTATTTGTCCATCATGTATCCTTCGGTACTGCCGATACGTACCTTCGACCAGCCTATTTCCGAATTGTGGCCTATGATCCTTACCTCGACACCGTTATAATATTTGCCCAGGGATTGAGCGGTTGGATCATTGTCTGTACGAAGGTGCAGCCGGTCCTTGGCATTGGGGTTGTTGACCACGGCGGTTTGGGGTGCTTTGAGACTGTTATTGGCGGGTACGAACCCAGTACGGTGTATCTCCCCGTCCCGCATGATGGCAATATGCCACCAGGTACCTGTAAAGCCCATCAAACGAATCTCTTTCCCGTGGCCATACATATCATAAGCAGCATTTTTACCGGGTTGCCGATACAATTCCCAGCCGGAGGAGAGCGACATGTATTCCGGCATGGCGGATATCACCTTTTCTGCAGCGCTGCCTTTGGCGAGGAAATTCTCCATCATATATCCTGTCAGCTGGTATTGGTCCTGGTCCCCCGGGTTCGCCTTTGTGCCGATGCCTACCTTCACCCACCCGTCATCCCTGTATTCCAGGATGGTGACCGGCGAGCCGTTGTAATACTTGCCAAGGGACGCGGACGATGCGCTGGGCTCCGTACGCAAATGCAGCCTGTCCTTGGGGTTGGGATTGTTCACCACTGCTCCATCATTTGTGGCAAAGCCGATAACCGGAATTAAAACCATCACCACCAGGAAGATCAAAAGGACAATCAGCCGTTTCATACCTATCCCTCCCATCCTTTTCCTGTCCATACAACGATTCCATCTTCCATTCTTTTGCATGCGATGGAACAATTTACATCTCCTAGGGACGGGTGATAAGGTTGCTGAAAAGGTATTGCTGTTCATTCCGACGCCTGAGGGAAAAACATATTAATTCAGCTTGAAATACCAAAGATACCCTTGCTCCTGATCAAAAAGCGCGAGCGTATAGCCATATATAGTCGTAGTTTCGCAATATACCTTCAATTCTTGCTGGGTCTGCGGCCTTTGCGTTATGCCGTCTTTGAGCGCGCTGCTATCAAAGTACCATGCATCATAGTTTGTGTGAAGCTTGGGCAGAAGCTTTGCAAGGCCATGAGAATCGGCAGGGAGCAGCTTAATGATGGGTTGAATCTCATCCCATCCAACCTGCTGATACCGCCACCTTCCGTTTGCTGTGATGGACTCGGTGACTGAACCGATCTCCTCCGGGCGTGTTGTATGGCGGAGAATGCTCCATTTGTAATCGTTAATATATCCCAATATATCATGCCACTGCGCATGTGCGGCAAATATTGATTGATCAGCAGCTCCAGTTGAGACAGTATGGCTTTCCGCTTGGGGATATCATTTATGCCAAGGGCATTTGCAAGATGAAAGGCGAGGACAAGTACAAGCGCTGTTATCACACAAGCTATTATTATCATGGCCCTTCCAAGTGTCGCATTTTTCATGGACATTGACCTCCTTGCGCCCCTACAAAAATTGAGCCTATTGCATCATCGCCCCGTCCAGGATATTATACAGAAAAAAAGACTGTACAACAAAGAGACGGCTTCGTATGAAAGGAGTTTATTCTTTTTTGCGAAATACATATAAACATACAAACGACCCCGATCGGGTATCCTTTATGGACATGGGATGCATGAACAAGCCATAAGAGAAATGGAGGCCGGCAACAATGTGCGGACGCTTTTATATCGAAAAGGAAGACCCAACAGAGGAGCTTTTGAAGATCATTGCGGAAATCGACCGTAAGCTGAAGGAAGACCCGGATGGATTATCCGTAAAGCAGGGTGAGATTTTTCCGACCGATATCGTTCCGGTCATCGCCAACAGCAAAACACATACCGTTCAGCCCTTCGCCATGAAATGGGGATTTACCAAGTTTGACGGCTCTGGTGTCATCATCAACGCCCGCAGTGAAACCGCCATGGAAAAATCCATGTTCCGTCAGCCGATGATGGAAAGGAGATGCCTGATTCCCGCCTCCAACTATTTCGAGTGGCAAGCTGTATCCGGCAAGAAGGTGAAACACTTAATCCGCGATCCGCAAAATCCTCTCCTTTACATGGCGGGATGCTACCGCTGGGAGAAGGACTCCAAATTTCCCCTGTTTGTGATTTTAACCCGCGATGCCGCGCCTGGCATTACCTACATCCACAACCGCATGCCGGTCATCCTGCCAAGAGAAGCGCGGGAAGCGTGGTTATCGGATACCACCGACATAACGGGCATCCTGAGTACCGCCCTGAGCGAGCTTCAGGCACAGGCCGTTTGAACCGTTTTCATTAGCCTAAAGCACCCGAAGCGGGTGTTTTTTATTTTTATAAGACTCCAAATGTGTTCATTTCTTCATTTTCCAGTAATTTTCATTGATATGCATGTTCCCAAAGGCGTATCATATGATATACGGGAACATACGTTTGTATATCGGGGTGGATTGTTTATGGAACGGGTGGTTCTGCATTGTGACGCGAACTCCTTCTACGCATCGGTGGAATGCGTTTTCCACCCGGAATGGCGGGGCAAGCCCATGGCTGTGTGTGGCAACGCAGAAATACGGCACGGCATCGTGCTGGCCAGCACGCGGGAGGCAAAGCAATACGGTATCAAAACGGGTATGGTCACATGGCAGGCAAAGCAGCTTTGCCCTTCCCTGATCGTATCGCCTCCCCATTCCACCTTGTACACCCAGTTCTCCAACCGCCTGCGCGATATCTATAATGACTATACCGACCGGGTGGAGCCGTATGGGCTGGATGAATGCTGGCTGGATGTGTCCGACCCAAACTCCACCATGGAGGATGGCACACGCCTGGCCAACCATCTGCGGGAGCGGATCAGGAAGGAGATGGGAATCACAATCTCCGCCGGGGTCAGTTTCAACAAGCCGTTTGCCAAGCTGGCCAGCGATATGAAAAAGCCCGATGCCACTACCGTTATCACCAAGGACAATTACAAAGAAATTGTCTGGCGGCTTCCCATATCCGATCTTCTTTTCGTAGGGCCAAAAACCACCAGAAAGCTTATGAACAGGTGCATCTACACCATCGGAGACCTGGCGCAGACCGATGCGGAAGCCATGCAAAGGCTGTTGGGAAAAAACGGCCTGTATCTGATTGCCTACGCCAACGGTTACGACCTGTCCCCCGTCAAGCGAATGGAGGATATTCCCCCCGTAAAATCCATTGGCAACAGCATCACCACACCCCGGGACATGGAAACGCCGGACGATGTAAAATGCGTCTTCTACTTGCTGGCGGAAAGCGTCGCCTCAAGATTGCGGGAGCAAAAATTCCGCAGCCGGCGTGTTTCCATTAGCATCCGGGATTCCAAGCTATCTTGGACATCCTGCCAAAGAACGCTTGACCATGGCACGAATCTGGAGAATGAAATCGCAGAAACAGCAATGGCGCTCTTTTACGAGCGGTATGCAAAGAAGCTTCCGCTTCGAAGCATCGGCATTTCCTGCGGACAGTTGGAATCCGAAACTGACCCCGTGCAAATGGATATGTTCGGCGATGCCAGCAAAAGGGATGCACAGCTTCATCTTTCCAAAACAATAGACCGCCTCAGGCAGCAATACGGGCATCTGATCGTACAACGCGGCCTGATTATGGCGGACAGCGTGTTTTCCAAACTGAATCCCAAGGAGGATCACATGAATCCTGTCAAAGGCGGTTAAAACAAAGCATAAGCCGGACAAATAGGCAGAAAATAGAGATTGGCAGCGCTTTTCTGCCGCTCCGTCATTTGTCTCCGCTTGCAAAATGCAAGTTACCAAAAAAATTATGCAAATTTTTTTAAAAATGCCGTTTTGCAAGCAGGAACAGCCCTTATTTTGTAGAATAGGATATATCACCATGCAGAATAGGCCGCAAAGGCGCAGCCTCACACAGGATGCCCGCGGCCAAATGCAGGCCAGTTTTTTTATTGTCAATAACTTTAGGAGGAATCTCCCATGTCGCGTTCTATTTCCCGGATGTGCAAGGCTATTGCCCCTTCTGTCACGCTGAGCATTGATGCAAAAGCAAAGGATATGAAACAGCAAGGCCTTGATGTGGTAGGCTTTGGAGCCGGCGAGCCGGACTTTTCAACCCCCTCCCATATTTGCGATGCCGCCCGGGATGCCATCACCCAAGGCATGACCCGCTATACCCCCTCGGAGGGGACGCTGGCACTGCGCAAAGCCATCTGCCAGAAACTGCAAAGGGACAATGGCCTCACTTATACCCCCGGAGAGATCATTGTATCGGGCGGAGCCAAGCATACCCTGTTCACCATCTTCCAGGCTATTTTGGACGATGGGGATGAGGTACTGATCCCCACGCCCTGCTGGGTGAGCTATCCTGAAATGGTGCGCATGGCCGGCGGTGTACCGGTGTTTGTGAAGACCAATGAGGAAGAAGACTTTGTGCCAACCAGGGCTGCCCTCGAAGAGAAAATCACCTCCCGCACCAAGGCCATCATTATTACCAGCCCTTCCAACCCCAACGGCAGCGTGTGGTCCCATGAAGCGCTTGCCATCACTGCCGGGTTGGCAAAAGAACACGATTTTTTTATCGTTAGCGACGAAATCTATGAAAAGCTGCTCTACGACGGGCGCAAGCATGTATCCATCGCTTCTTTGTCGGAGGATGCGAAATCCCGCACCTTTGTGGTCAACGGCCTGAGCAAGGCCTACGCCATGACCGGATGGCGCATCGGCTATGCCGCCGGGCCCCAGGACGTGATCCGCGCCATGGGCAACTTCCAGAGCCAGGCCACCTCCAACCCCAACAGCATTGCCCAGCATGCGGGTGTCACAGCATTGCTAGGCGACCAAGGCTGTGTCACGGAAATGGCGGCGGAGTTTGAGCACCGGCGCAACTATATGGTGGAACACATCGGCTGGATACCGGGCCTTTCGTGCAAAAAGCCTGCCGGCGCGTTTTATGTGATGCTGAATATGAGCAAGCTCATCGGGCATAAGTACAAAGGCCGGGAAATCACCGGCAGTATGGCCTTTGCAGAGCTTTTGCTCACCGAGGAGCAGGTGGCCGTGGTGCCCGGTGTGGCCTTTGAAGCGGAGGGGTACTGCCGCTTAAGTTATGCCGTTTCCCTGGACGATATCAAAAAAGGTTTGGACCGAATTGAACGCTTCGTGTCCATGCTGGAACCGCCTGTTTGATTATTCATTTACTAGAAAGGCAGAGGTGAATCGAAATGCTCAAGTTTGACCGTCGCACCAATTTAATTCAGCAGGCCAAATACAAGTACTCCCTCCAAGATGTTAAGGAGCCCAATCTGTACAGGGAGAGTTTCGATTATGCCTCTATCCCGAAAATCGCTTTCAACAATCGTTTGGTACCCATCAACATGCCAGACGAGATATGGATTACCGATACCACTTTTCGGGACGGGCAGCAGAGCGTATCCCCCTTCACGGTGGAGCAGATTGTAACGCTGTTCAAGCTCATGAGCCGCCTGGGCGGCCCCCGTGGCATAGTCCGGCAAAGCGAATTTTTTCTTTATACGGAAAAGGACCGTGAAGCCCTGCGCAGCTGCCAGGAGCTGGATTTGCCCTTCCCCGAAATCACCACCTGGATCCGGGCCAACGAAAAGGACTTTCAGTTGGTCAAGGACGCCGGCGTCAAGGAAACAGGCATCCTGGTCTCCTGCAGCGATTACCACATCTTTAACAAGATGCACCTGACACGCAAGCAGGCCCTGGACAAATACCTTGGCATCGTCAAAGCCGCGCTGGATATAGGCATCAAGCCCCGCTGCCATTTCGAGGATATCACAAGGGCTGACTTCTATGGCTTTGTGGTTCCCTTTGCCGAAGAACTCATGCTCCTGAGCCAGGAAAGCGGCCTGCCCATCAAGATTCGCGCTTGCGATACCATGGGCTACGGCGTATCCTACCCCGGAACGGCTTTGCCCCGCAGTGTGCAGGGAATCATCTACGGTCTCCGCCATTATGCCGAAGTGCCCGCCGAAGACCTGGAATGGCATGGCCACAACGATTTCTACAAGGTGGTCAACAACGCGGGCACCGCTTGGTTGTACGGCTGCGCCAGCGTCAACTGCTCGCTGTTGGGTATTGGCGAGCGTACCGGCAACTGCCCGCTGGAGGCCATGGCCATCGAGTATCAGGCCATGCGGGGTACACCCGATGGCATGGACCTGACCGCCATCACCGAAATCGCCGACTACATGGAACGGGAGATCGGCATTGAAATCAGCCCCCGTCAGCCCTTTGTCGGCCGTCATTTCAACGTGACCAGAGCGGGCATCCACGCCGATGGCATGCTGAAGGATGAGGAAATATACAATATCTTCGACACAGCGAAGCTCTTAAACCGCCCCGCCACTGTGGCCGTTGACAGCCATAGCGGGCTGGCTGGCATCGCACACTGGATGAACGGCTATTTCAAGCTCAAGGGCGAACACGCCATCCAAAAGCAAGACCCACTCGTTGCCGGCATCAAGGAAAAGGTGGACGTACTGTACACCCAGGGCCGCAACACGGTTATGGGTGACGAAGAATTGGAGATACTGACCCGAACAACAGACAGGGAGCGGTATGAAAAACTGCTCTTCCACAAGAGCCGGTAGCGGGGGGGGGGGGGGGTGCGCGGCCGCGCTCGGCGGG
>JAEZLW010000188.1 GCA_023415145.1 Bacillota bacterium
CATTTGCCCCACGGCAGCCCTGTGAACATGAGCGGCAAGTATTTTAAGTTCGTGCGTTACGGTGTGGAACCGGACAGCGAGCGCATTGATTATGACCATGTGATGGATATCGCCAAGGAAGCAAAGCCTAAAATGATTGTGGCCGGCGCATCCGCTTATCCCCGGATTATTGAATTTGACAAGCTGCGTCAAATCGCTGACGCTGTAGGCGCGCTTTTGATGGTGGACATGGCCCACATCGCCGGGTTGATTGCCGCCGGGGAGCATCCAAATCCGGTACCCTTCGCTGATTTTGTTACCTCCACCACCCACAAGACTTTGCGTGGGCCTCGCGGCGGCATGATTCTGTGCCGTGAACAGTATGCCAAGGAGATAGACAAGGCCATTTTCCCCGGTACCCAGGGCGGACCGCTGATGCACATTATCGCCGCCAAGGCCGTGTGTTTTAAAGAAGCCATGGAGCCTTCATTCAAGGCTTACCAGCATCAAATTGTCCTCAACGCCAAGGCCATGGAGGAGGCTTTCCGTCAGGAGGGCATCCGCATGGTATCCGGCGGTACCGACAACCATTTAATGCTGCTGGATTTTACCGGCACGGATATGACCGGCAAGGAGATGGAACGGCTTTTGGGCCTGGCCAATATCACCGTGAACAAGAACACCGTACCCAACGAGCAGCGCAGCCCCTTTGTCACAAGCGGCATCCGCGTAGGCACCCCGGCGGTTACCACCAGAGGCCTTAAGGAACCGGAGATGAAGCAGGTGGTATCCTTCATCGCCCGTATCATCAGAGAGGGCGAAAGCGCCTGCCCCGCTGTGAAAAACGAAGTCGTAGCGCCGATGAAGAACTACCCGCTATATGAATAAATGATGACATAAGGGTGCCCCCGGCTTGGCCGGGGGCATTGAACTATCAAAAAACCTCTGGGAATACGACATACAGATGCCCCTGGTCTGGCCGGGGGCATTTGATTATTCAAAAGTGATTTTTTGTTTGTCGCGGCTCTGCCGGTAAATGACGAACCGGCTGCCAATGCACTGCACTGGTTCGGCCCCCGTCTGCTCGCACAAGGCCTGGCAGGCCTCCCTTGCATCCATGGGCGCGCCTTTTTGTACGCAGCACTTGATCAATTCCCTTGCTTCCAATGCGTCGTAGGCTTGCTTGATGGTGTTGGGAATGACACCCTCCTTGCCGATGTACAATATGGTGTCCATGGTGTTGGCCAGGCTGCGCAGATAGGCCCGCTGCTTGCTTGTAAGGCTCATTTTTTCTTTAGCTCCTTCTTATTCCACAAAGTCAAATTCCATATCTTCGATGCGGACGGTGTCGCCTTCCTTGGCTCCTTGTTCCCTCAGCGCGTCGATCACACCCATACGCCTCAGTGTGCGGTGGAACCAGTTCATGCTTTCTTCCTCGCTGAAGTTGACGCTGTCCAGGAGCCGTACCATGGCCGGACCGGTAACGTCATACACTCCGCCCTCTTTGGATACGGTGAAGCCGCCTTTTTCCTCGATTTCAAGAGGTGCTTCCTCCACTTCAAAGGGAGTGGGGGGCGGCAGGGTGCCAAGCAACCGGCTGGTTTCACCCATCAATTCGTCAAAGCCCTGTCGGGTGGCGGCACTGACGGCAAAAATGGGAATGTTCTGCCCGGCCACATGAGCCCGCATGCGCTTTACGTTTTCCGCGGCCTCCGGCAGATCGCACTTGTTGCACACCACAATTTGAGGACGCACAGACAAATCACCGTACTGGGCCAGTTCCCTGTTGATCTGCTCATAATCATCGATGGGGTCCCGGCCTTCGCTGCCGGCGATATCCACCACGTGTAAAAGTAGCCTTGTGCGCTCCACATGGCGCAAAAAGTCAAGCCCCAGCCCTACACCTTCGCTGGCACCTTCCACCAGGCCTGGAATATCGGCCATCACAAAATCGTTGCCATGGTGGCGGACGATGCCAAGGTTGGGCGTGAGCGTGGTGAAGTGATAATTGGCAATCTTGGGCCGGGCGGCTGTGACCACCGACAGAATGGTGCTTTTACCCACGTTGGGATAGCCGACAAGCCCCACATCGGCAATGGTTTTCAGCTCCAGCAAAAAGGAGCGGACTTCCGTTTTCACGCCAGGCTTGGCAAAATTGGGTGCCTGGCGGGTGGGCGTGGCAAAATGGCTGTTACCCCAACCACCCCTACCGCCCTTCAGCAGCACCTTTTCCTGGCCGGCGGAGAACATATCCGCTACCACGGTGCCGTTTTGCGCATTTTTGACAACGGTTCCTACCGGCACCTTAATGATCAGGTTTTCGCCCTTTTTACCTGTGCAGCGGCCTGCCGCGCCATCGGTGCCGTTTTCGGCGGTATACTTTGTTTTGTAGCGGAAATCCAAAAGGGTGTGCATGTTGCCGTCGGCTAGCAGCACGACGTCGCCGCCAACACCACCGTCACCCCCGTCCGGACCACCGTTTAGCACAAACTTCTCCCGGTGAAAGGAAACACAGCCGTTGCCGCCGTTGCCGGCCTTGGCTGTGATGGTCACATGATCAACAAAAAGGGACACAGTGTTCCTCCTATTCAATACAGCCAGCATTTTCATGCCATAGCTTTTCCATTATATCATGAAAAGAAACGGCGTGAAAGGGACGGAGCAGAAAAATTGGCGGGGAAACCAACATTTTTAAAAAGGAGTTTTCCCCGCACCCCATCCAGGAAAACTTTTATACTGGGATATGAATTATGCTTCCTTTGTGGCAGCATCCGCTTTTACAGCATCTTTTTTCAAGGTCTTGTAATAGCGGCACATACTATTTAGCGTACAGCTTTCGCAATCAGGCCGTTGGGCATGGCATACCCTGCGGCCGTGAAAGATGAGCCAGTGGTGCGCATCCCGCCAGTCACGTTCGGGAATGGCCTTTTGAAGCTGCATTTCCGTTTCCTCAACCGTTTTGGCGTAAGCCAGCCCCAAGCGGTTGCTGACACGGAACACATGGGTGTCCACTGCGATAGCGGGAATGCAAAATGCATTGGCCAGCACCACGTTGGCTGTTTTACGGCCTACCCCAGGCAGCTTTGTCAGTTCCTCCATGGTCTTTGGCACCTGGCCGCCGTGACGGGCTACCAGTTCCCGACAGGCCATGACAATGTTGGTGGCTTTGCTCTTGAATCCGCAGCTTTTCACCAGTGGGTACAACTCTTCCGGCGTGGCGGCGGCCATTTTCACTGCGTCAGGATAAGCGGCGAACACGGTGGGAGTAACCTTGTTCACCTGCTTGTCGGTGCATTGAGCAGAAAGGATGGTGGCAACCAGCGTCTCATACGGGTTGGTGAAATGCAGCTCTGGTTTGGGGCTTGGGTACAAACGGCCAAGCTCTGCCAAAATAGCTTTCTTGGAAACGGGCATGGGGGAGACCTCCTATGTGAAATGCACAATCAGGCTTCAAACCCGCGCAGCGACGCGGGCAGACGCTTGAACAGCAAGCCTGTTTCCATCAACAGCAGTGCGTTAATGGGGAACTGGGCAATATTTTTGATCAGGCGTGCCGGGAAGATGGCAATGAATGCCTTGCCCTGCAGTATGGTAAGCCAAAGGGTGTTGAGCAGAAGATAACACACGATGGTAACGGTTAACTCGCAAAGCAGCAGTTTGAACCAGACGGTTTTTGAGGAAAAGGTAAAATCCTTGTACGCTTTATGAAGGAAAAGGCCGTAGATCAGGCCAATGACTACATTGGTAATGGTGAAACCGGGGAAATAGGAACCTCCTGTGGGAAAAGCAAAAAAGCCCACCACATCCCCCAGACCGCCGACCAGTGCGCCGTGTACAGGGCCCAACAGCATGGAAGCGGCGGCGATGGGCAGGAAGGTGAAGCTGATGCGCAGCCAGGGAGCAACAGAAATGGTCAGGAAACGTGTCACAACCTGAAGAGCGACTAAAATAGCCATCAGTGTCAGAACTTGAGGCTTGGCAAAGGTACGGAAAGATTTTTGCATGGTACTCCTCCTTTCGAATCTTGGGCAAACCAAAAAAGATTCGCTAGGGGCGCCCATGGCATGAAGCAGTGGGATGCGGCTAAGGAACACTTAAAATATTCCCTTGGGCACCGCACAGAGGGGAAACCCCTCTGTTTCGTTTCATGACAACTCCCCGTTCATGAACACTTGACGCGCCCAAGCCTACTCTGCCTTACACGAATCACGCAGGGCTGCTGCGTGATGCCATTGTACAGGATTTCGACAGCGTCCGCAAGACCGTTTTCAATGTTCTTTTGCTGTTCAGGCCCTTGCCCGCAAGGGGCAATGCAGGTTAGAATGAAGAAAAATCCCCCCCGTCTGTGCGGGAGAAGGATGGAGCATACATGTACAGGATACCCATGAAAACACCTCTTGTGGAGATGGACGGCGACGAGATGACCCGCATCCTCTGGCAGCGGATCAAGGAGCTTTTGCTGCTTCCCTATATTGACTTGAAAACGGAGTATTACGACCTTGGGCTTACCATGCGTGACCAAACCGAGGATCAGGTGACGTACGACAGCGCCATGGCCGCGAAAAAATATGGCGTGGCTGTAAAGTGCGCCACCATCACACCCAATGCCCAGCGGGTGAAGGAGTATTCCCTGAAAAAAATGTGGAAAAGCCCCAACGCTACCATCCGCGCGCTGCTGGATGGCACAGTATTCCGCGCACCTGTGCTCGTAAAAGGGATCACACCAACCGTGCGTACCTGGAAAGCGCCCATCACCATTGCCCGCCATGCCTATGGCGATATCTATAAAAATGTGGAGATGCAGGTTTCGGGACCCGGCAAGGCGGAGCTTGTGTTCACCGGAGCGGACGGCCATCAGATGCGGGCAGAGGTGTTTGATTTTGAAGGGCCGGGGATATTGCAGGCAGTGCACAATATCCAAGGATCCATCGAGGCTTTTGCCCATTCATGCTTTCAGTATGCTTTGTCCATCCGCCAGGATATTTGGTTTTCCACCAAGGATACGATTTCCAAAACGTATGACCACAGGTTCAAGGACATCTTTCAGGAGATTTTCGATGCGGAATATAAAGATGCTTTCCAAAGGGCCGGCATCGAGTATTTCTATACCCTGATAGACGACGCAGTAGCAAGGGTCATGCGCAGCCCCGGCGGTTTTATTTGGGCCTGCAAAAACTACGACGGCGACGTGATGAGCGACATGGTGGCCACGGCCTTTGGCTCCCTGGCCATGATGACAAGCGTCTTGGTTTCACCAGACGGAGTTTTTGAGTACGAGGCCGCCCATGGTACCGTGACGCGCCATTACTACAAGCATTTGAAGGGTGAGGAGACAAGCACCAATCCGGTGGCCACCATCTTTGCCTGGACGGGTGCTTTGCGTAAGCGTGGAGAATTGGACGGGCTTTCCGAATTGCAAGACTTTGCCGACAAATTGGAAAAAGCCACCCTTCAAACCATTGAGGGCGGCGTGATGACAAAGGATCTGGCATCGTTGTTTGAGGGGGAAGCCATGGGCGTCAGCAGCGAAGCGTTTTTGCAGGCTATTGTGGCTAGACTGTAATTGATGTTACATCCGTGCCTGTGCCGCACACGTATTACCGTAAATCATGACAGCAGCGCAAAGTGTTCCGCTTCAAGCCCGGAGAGGAAAGCATCCATTTCCTCCAACCGGGCTTTTGCCATATCACGGGCGGCTTCCTCATGCAATATGCCGGGTAATGATGCACGGTGCCTTAGGATGGCTTCCAGGGCTTTTTGAAAATCCTTCCCAAAGCGCATCAGGTTTCGGGCGATGCCAACAAAGCCTAGAAAATCCAAGGCATCCGCATCCCTGAACAAGATGGCCTCAAAGCTCTTAGGTGCTTCTTTGTTGTGATGGCAGGCCACCGTTTCGCGGATCATATCTTCTTCTTCGGGGGAAAAGGGATACAGCTTCATGAACTCCGGCAAGACCTCCATGGATCTTAGGGCATGGTCCTTTCCGGCCTCAAGAAATGCTGGGTATCCTCCAAAATCGTGAACATAAGCGCTGAAGGCAATGACATCCGCATTGTAGCTTCTGCCCTTGGCCAGATGTCTGACAAGCCCGATAAGGCGAAGGCTGTGCTCCAGACCATAAAGCCCGCCGTACTCCTGTGTTTTTTCCCGGATCAGGTCAAAATTCCTTTTCTCCATGAGACACATCCTTTCAAGAGACGCAAATGATTTTAGCCGAACAGGTTATCAAGCCAGGCAGCAATGGCCTCGTAATGCACGATGGCTGCCAAAATAGCCAAGTGCAGCGGATAAGCCGCGTATCCCAACCACTTGGGCAGCCTGAAATGGGTATTTGTGGAAAAGAGAATCAGCGGCAGCGCCATCCAGGCCAAGGCCTGAGTTCGGAAAAAAGGGATGGCGATATCGTTAACATAAGGGATATCAAAGATGGGCAGCCGCCAGCCGAACACGCTTGTAACGGGACTTCCGCTGCCCCAGAAAAACGCGAAGGACAAAAAGGCCACAAACAAGCCGCTTTTGCTTTTGCGCGCCCCGTAAAGCATCAGTACGAAGAAAACGCCTTTCCAGCCGTAGTCCGGCCCCAAAACAGCCCCCAGGATCACTGCCAGTACCGGGCCCCAGATGTGGCTCCAATACTTTTTCTCTTTGATGGCGATGATGCCCATCAATCCCAGCAGCAGCGTAAGGAAGATATTGGGCTCCACCCATCTATGATTGAGTCCCAGCATGTAAAACGGCTGAGCAACAAGGCCAACGACAGCGATGCGTATGGCATAGCGCCAGATATTTCTGGTGTGTTCCGACCCCACCACCAGGCACCAGCCATACAAAGGGAACGCAATGCGGCCTATGATACGCATTTCTGGTATATGGGGAAACAGCATCTTTCCTGCATGGTCGATGATCATGAAAACAAGCGCCAGAAGTTTTAACAGGCCTGTGTCCGTATTGCCTTGAATGATGGGTGAATGGCTCTCATGGTTGCGGCTCATTCCATCGCCTCCCGATGTTTTCCATTATAGCATGGCAAAAGAATGGGAACAAGGAGACAAGTCTCCATTCAAGAATGTTTCATGGCATGTTCAGATACACTTCACTTTCATTTGTTACAATGTCGTTGTTTCAGGAAGTGGGGTGGCGTTCATGCGCAGGCAAACGCGGATAGCACCTTTTTGGATTTTTGCCGTAGTGGTCCTTTTATCCATGGGGTGGATGCGCCTTTACGCATGGGGAGTTGATTCATGTTTTGGGGATGTGATATGGCATAGACAACCAAAAATCAGCAGAAGTATCCCATGGAAAAGGGAAGGAAATGACATGGGCATGGTTCTGCTGGATATACCAACGCGGCAGGCGGCACTGGCTTTTCACGTGCCGGGGACGGGAGTGTATGTGCTGGCGGTGGTTAACGGCAGCCCGGCTGACATTGCCGGTGCTCAGCCGGGGGACCGTATTGCCGGTGTGGGTGGTGTGGCGATACATGGGACGGAGGAGCTATCAGCAGCGTTTGGTGCTCTCAAGAGTGGGGAGACGGTGGAACTGAGCATTCTGCGCGGAATGGATAAGCTTACGCTGACGCTGGAAGCGCAGGCGGACACGGAGCAGCTATAACTTGTAAATGCCCCGGCTTTTTTATATACTGGTGACAAGGTGGTGGGACCCATGAAAATACTGGTGGTGGATGACGAGGCCCGCATTCGCGATTTAATCAAAAAGTATGCCGTCTTTGAAGGCTTTGAAGTAATGGAGGCGGAAAACGGCATGCAAGCGGTGGAAATCGCCCGCAGGCAGAAATTCGACATGATCATATTGGATGTGATGATGCCGGAGCTTGACGGCTTTTCCGCCTTAAGGGAAATACGCAAGGAAGCGCAAACGCCGGTAATCATGCTATCCGCCAGGGGGGAGGAATACGACAGGATCCACGGCTTCGAACTGGGCGTGGACGATTATGTGGTGAAACCCTTTTCCCCCAAGGAGCTGATGATGCGCGTGGCCGCAGTAACAAAGCGCAGCCGCGGGGAAGACGCTCATGTGCGGGAGGTTGCGCAAATCGGAGGTATCACTGTTGATTTTACCGCCCGCAGGGTTTTGGTGGACGGGGTGAATGTAGATCTTTCCCCCAAGGAATATGATCTTCTGTTTTACATGGTTCGCAACAAAGGCATTGCCTTAAGCCGTGAAAAGCTGATCACACAGGTATGGGGCTATGATTTTTTCGGCGATGACAGAACGCTGGATACCCATATCAAGCTGTTGCGCAAGCAGCTCGGCAATCATGCCGGCTGCATCGTAACGCTGCGAGGGGTGGGATACCGCTTTGAAAACACCTGATGATTCTAAAAAGCAGCCATCCATTTATAGATGGCTGATGACCGGCTTTGAAAGGCTCAGCATCCGCGCACGGATATTTCTTTATTTGCTATTGTTTGTAGCCGTGTTGTTAGGACTTCTATGGCTGTTTCAAATCGTACTGCTGGACGATTTTTACCGCATGCTGAAAACTGCCACTTTGAAGCGCTCTGCGGAGTCCATTGCCCAAAACATTGACAACCCTGAATTGCAAGCGCTGGTGGAGCGCATATCCCAGGAGAACGACGTGAGCATCCTCATTCTGGATGAGGAACTTGTCACAACCCAGACGGCGGATATGACCGCAAGCTCCATCATTCATAGGATGAGCATATGGGACCTGAAAAAGTTTTGGGAGCAGGCGCAGAATGCCGGCAATACCTGGTTGGAATCATTTGATCTGAAGGCGTTTCGCAATGTGGTATATGATGCCAAGCGCTTTGTGGGCCGTGTGCCGCCGCCTGACAACGGCAGGTCGGAAAGCATGCTTTACCTGCGTCTTACCGTGAGGCAGGACGGGAAGACCGTGGGCATTTTTTTAAACTCCCTCATTACACCTATTGGCGCTACAGTGGATACGCTACGCAGCCAGATGGTGATCATCACCGCTGCCCTGCTGGCACTGTCGCTTTTGTTGTCATCCTTGATATCAAGGCGCATTACAAGGCCCATCATCGATACCAATCAGGCGGCCAAAGCCTTATCCCTGGGTAAGTTTGAGCCGCCTTGCCACAAATCGGTTTACCGGGAAATAGGGGAATTGAACGATACCCTGATGAAGGCGGCTCACGATTTGAACAGGGTGGATCAACTGCAAAAGGAATTGATTTCCAACATTTCCCACGACCTGCGTACGCCGCTGACCATGATCGGCGGGTATGCCGAGGTGATGCGGGACATTCCCGGCGAAAATACGCCGGAGAACATGCAGGTGATCATCGACGAAACCAAGCGCTTGTCCACCCTGGTGAGTGCGGTAATGGATTATTCCCTTATGCAGTCCGGCGGCCAGACACTTACGCCTGCTTTCTATGACCTGACCAGTAGCGTACGGGAAGTGCTCAAGCGCTACTGCAAGCTGACAGAGCAGGACGGGTATAAGATTTTGTTTGAAGCAGACGAAAACGTAACGGTTCTGGCGGATGAAGCAAAGATAACGCAGGTGGTGTACAACCTGATCAACAATGCGATCATGTATACGGGCCAGGACAAGAAGGTGATTGTGCGCCAAACAGTGGAAAACAAACAGGCAGTTGTTTCCGTAATCGATACGGGCAGCGGAATTCCAAAGGAGGAGATACCCCAGATCTGGAGCAGGTATTACCGTGCCAAAAGCCATCGCCGGGCAGCCATCGGAACAGGGTTGGGGCTGTCTATTGTGAAATCCATTTTGGATATGCATCAACTGCCTTATGGCGTAGAAAGTACGCTGGGGCAGGGCAGCCGGTTCTGGTTTTCGGTGCCAATCCAGGCGGAATCTACCCCTCAAGCGTGATGTTGCGGATCCATTTGCCACGCTTTACAATGCGAAGTGCCAGCACGATCTTGGCGTTCATCAGCAACTGAACGACCGTAACAGCTGCAGGAAGCGCTATTTTACCAGCACCAAAGCTTGCTATGGCAAGGCTTACGGGAACAGGCAACAGCCACATATAAACGCTGTCCAGGAGGGCGGCGTTTTTAGTGTCCCCCCCGGCCCGAAGGCAAAAGAAACAAAAGGCATAAACGCAGTTGACAGGGTAAAACAGGCTGTACAAAAGCGTAAGCCTTGTGGAAAGGGAGCGGAGCTCCTGCTTGACCGGGATGATATAGGGCATCACAAAGGAACAAAGGATACCCACCAGGGAGCTTGCCAGGGCGATGCAGCAAACCAAGGACAGCAATTGCTTGCAGCTTTTCCGGGCCTCTTTGAAGTTGCCTGCCCCCAGTTCTGTACCGATCAGTACGGAAACGGCGGAGGCTATGCCCGTGGAAAGTACAAACCCTACCAAAAAGGCCTGATCGGCGATCACCATGGCCGGGATGGAGGGCTCATCCAGCCTGGCATACGCCCAGAAGTATACGTTCAGGCCAGTACTCCAAAGCAGCTCGTTTGCCGTCAGCGGCAACGCACGGCGGAAAAAGCTTCTCAATACGCCCTTGCGTATTTGAAAAAGGGCATCGATGCGCAGGGAGAAAAAGGAACGGCGCAGGAAGAGTACAACAAGATAAATGCACATTTCCGCCGTTCGGGAAAGCAGCGTGCCCAAGGCAGCGCCTTGTACACCCATGGCGGGGAAGCCAAGCTTTCCAAACATGAGCACATAATTGAACAAGGCGTTCATGAATAGCGATGCCATGCTGATGGCCATCGGGGTTTTGTTATAGCCCAAAGACCGCATGGAAAAGATGCAGGTTGTGGTAACGGCCGCGGGGAGATAGCTGAAGCTGACGATGCGAAGGTAGGATACGCCGATGGCAACGGTCGTTTCGTCCTTTACATAAATGCCCATCACCCATTCCGGGAAAAAGCGCAGCGCCACAAAATATAGTGCGGCAAAGAACAGCCCAAGCACGAATTGCAATGAAAATATGCTTTGGCACTGTTCATGATCCTTTGCGCCGAAATACTGGCTGAGCATCAGCCCGCCCGCGCCGGTGAGGCCGAAAAAGCAGCCGTTGTAGATCATGCCGGGCTTGTTTGCCACGGATACGGCACTGATGGCAAGATCACCAAGGGAGCCTACCATCACCGTGTCCACCACATTGAACAACGTGTTGATAAGCTGCTGGAGAACCACCGGAATCATCACGGCCAACGCACCTTTGTAAAAGCTTTTGCTGCCGATGAATGTGCTCAAGTACGCCCGGTTCATGCGCATGGGAAGGAACTCCCTTTCAATGGTTAGCAAACCAATGCAGGTATATTATCAGGAAATGGGAACGAAAGCAACCAGAAAGGCGGAGATATCGTTTCTTTTGGACAGATGCACACAGTTTCTTGGCTTGTCCTCTTGAAACGGGGGAATAAATGGGCGATAATAGGAAAGGAACGGAAGTAGAACATCAATACTGATAGACAAACTTCCGGGGATGTAATGAAGGCTCCGAAACCGAAGCGCCGCCAGTGGCGGATGAAGCGAGGTGGAGGAGGCTGGTGAAACGAGCAATGCGAACGGTAGTGAGCAGTGTGACGATTGAGCCAGATGGAGTGGAACCCCTTCATTTTCGCGGAGAACGGAGGACCTATGGCATACCAGGCTTTGTACAGGCAATGGCGGCCCATTTCCTTCGCGGAAATGGTAGGACAGGAAGCCATTGTGAAAACATTGAAAAACCAGGTGGCATCTGGGCGAATCGCTCACGCATACCTGTTTTGCGGCAGCAGGGGAACAGGCAAAACGAGTGCGGCCAAGATCATGGCCCGGGCCGTGAACTGCCTGTCACCTTTGGAAGGCGACCCGTGCGGTGTGTGTTCCGTGTGCCAGAGCCTGAGGGAGGAAACCAGCCTGGATGTTACGGAGATCGACGCGGCCAGCAACAACGGCGTCGACGAGATTCGGGATCTGCGGGACAAGGTGAAATATCCGCCACAAACCGGGCGGTACAAGGTGTATATCATTGATGAAGTGCACATGCTCACCGGCGCGGCCTTCAATGCGCTCTTAAAGACCCTGGAGGAGCCGCCTTCCCATGTGGTATTTATTCTGGCTACCACCGAGCCGCAGAAGCTGCCTGCCACAGTGCTTTCCCGCTGCCAGCGGTTTGACTTCGGGCGCATTCCTGCCCATCAGATTGCCGGAAGGCTTCGGGCTGCGGTTACAAAGGCCGGGGTGCAGGCTTCGGAGGAAGCGCTTCAGTTGATTGCCCGCGCGGCCGAGGGCGGGATGCGGGATGCCCTGAGCATCCTGGACATGTGCATGGGGTATGGGGAACAAGTGACGGAGGAGCTGGTACGCAGCGTGCTGGGTACGGCGGACAAGCCCTTTTTGTTCACCTTTGCCGATGCGCTGGCAAAGGGTGACCCACGGCAAACCATGCAGCTGGTGGACCAGTTGATGCGCTGCGGCCGTGAGCCGCAGGTGTTTTCCCGAGATTTGGCTTATCATCTGAGAGCGCTGCTGCTGGCTTCCTCCTGCGGGGCCGAGGTGGAGTCGCTTTTGGAAATTACGGCGGAGGATGCGGCCCGTTATTCGAAGCAGGCGTCTTTGTTTTCTCCCAACAAATTGCTTCGGCTTCTGGATTTGTTCATGCGGGTGGAGACAGAAATGAAGTGGGCTTCCTCGCCCCGTATCGCGCTGGAGGCCGCGGCCTTAAAAGCCTGCCTGCCCGCAGCGGAAAGTTCTGTGGAAGGCCTGCTGGAGAGAGTGGCTGAACTGGAGAAAAAGGTACAAAACGGCGTGATGGCCGCACCTGTCCCAACACCATCAGGTTCCCGCCAGGCCACCTCTGAACCGAAGCCGCAGCCTGCCCCCAAAGTGCGGGAACCGGAGTCAAGAGTGCCATCTCATGAGATGTCTCCTCAAAAGGCTTGGGATGCGATGCTGCAAGGTTTGAAAAAGACGGATGTCAGCTTGTTCAGCCAACTTGCCTCCTGCGCGTTTGGCGGGGTGAAGGAGGATGTGTACCGGGCGGTGGTGCCCAAAACAAATCCCTTCGCCATCAAATTTTTAAACCAGGATGCCCGCAAAGCTGCCGTAGCTGCGGCGCTGTCTGAACTCATTGGTACATCCGTGCGTTTTGAGCCTGTGACAGCGGACCAGGCGGACACCATGCAGGAGCGGAAGGAAAAATCCCTTGTGCAGGAACTGATTGCCGATTTTGGCAGGGACAAAGTGCAGATCGAGGAGGAGTAGATGCTGCAGGTTGTGTTTTCTATCCCGGCGGAAAAAAGGGAGGGCATTGCTCCCTTGTTTTTTCATATCAATGGTCTTATACGCTCCTGTTTGGATGGGCATATGGGCAAGGCTTATGGTGATCATCCGTTCATGCCTGGAGCAGCGCTTTTATGCGTTGGCGATTTCGCCTCCTTTGGTGGTGACCCGCATAGGCCTGCGGCACATCATCTTGCCGGCAAGCTGGCCATGGAGCCGGGCAAAACGTGGCTGATGCCGGTGACGGAAGGCTGGGAAGAGCATCTTGCATTCTTTCATCCAAAGCGGCTGGTAAAGAGTGTGCGGTATGCCGTTACACGGAAGGCGGAGTTTGACAAGGCAAAGCTGCTTGCGTTGACTAAAGCCATTCCGCCGGAGTTCACATTGCATCCAATCGGCAGAGCGCTTTATGAAAAGGCCATATCCCAGGAATGGAGCCGGGATTTCTGTTCTCAATTTGAGAGCGGTGAGGATTACGAACTCCGCGGACTTGGCGTGGCGGCATTGCAAGGCGGGGAACTGGTGGCCGGTGCATCCTCGTATGTTACATATCATGGCGGCATTGAAATTCAGACGGACACCCGGGAGGATATGCGCCGCCGGGGGTTGGCGGCTGCCTGCTGCGCACAGTTGATACTCAATTGCATTCAAAAGGGACTTACACCCTCCTGGGACGCGGCGAACCTTGCCTCTCTTCATTTGGCGGAAAAGCTGGGATACGTTTTAGGTACTCCTTACGATACCTGGGAGGTTACTTTTTGACTGAAGAAAAGCAATTGCATACAAAAAGGCTCATATTGCGTCCTTTTTCTTTGAAGGACGCGCCGGTTCTTTATGCCTTGAGCCAGGAAGAAACGCTGCGCTGCCGTATGCCGGACCAGGTATATGCTTCGCAAGAGGAAGCGGCAGAGGTTGCCACTTTTTTGGAAGCAAAATCGCAGACCGGGGAATGGCCTTTCGTGCTTGGCATTGCAATCAGGGAAACAGGAGAATTGATTGGCCATGTGGGGTTAAGCCAGGTCCCTGAAGGCATAGAAATCGGCTATGCGATAGCCATGGCCCATCAGGGAAAAGGCTATGGCGGGGAGGTGGTGGCTGCTTTTTCCGCTTGGGCCGTTCAGCGTTTTGCGCTGCCCGGCATCTGGGCCATCCTCATGGCGGACAATACACCTTCCCAAAGGGTGCTTGAAAAAGCCGGATATGTTTTTCAATGGGAGCGGGAAAAGGAAGCCTTCGGCGGGACATATCTCTGTCTTTATTATCTGTATACAATGGAGGAAAGCACATGAACATCGGAAAGCGCGATGCAAGGCGTTTTCTTCTGCTAAAACAGGGGCTGCTGGGTGAGAAACGGTTCAAGGGGGAGGAAGGTGCGCTTTCGTACATCAGGCAGGCAGGCTGCATCCAGTACGATCCCATCGATGTCTGCGGCCGGAATGCCGATTTGGTTCTGCAGTCCCGTGTGGATGGGTACCGGGAAAGCATCCTGAATAGCTTGCTGTATGAAAAGCGCCGCCTGATTGATTATTGGGACAAGAACATGGCCATTTTTCCTGTGGAGGATTGGCCTTGCTTTGCCCGCACCCGGGCGGAGTACGGCAAGGAATGGCTGCGAAGCTATGCGCAAGTGGAGGAAGCAGCGCCTGCCATTCGGGAAGCGCTTGAAAAGCAGGGCCCTTCCTTTTCCGATGATTTTGATGCCCGCCACAAGGTGGATTGGTACTGGTCGGAAACCACCGCATCCCGTGCTGTTCTGGAAGCGCTGTACTTTAGGGGGGAGCTTTGCATCCACCACAAACGGGGAACGCAAAAGGCTTATGATTTTACCAAAAATCTGATTCCTCCGCAGATTCTTGCCATGCCGGACCCCTATCCCAAGGATGAGGACCATGGTGCCTGGCGGCTGAAAAGGCGCATCGGCGGGGTTGGCATGCTGTGGAACAAGGCCTCCGATGCGTACCTGGGCATTCCGGACAGAAAAACACAAGGCCGAAAGGCGTTGTTCGACAGACTGCTTTCAAGGCAGGAGATCATTGCCGTATCGGTGGAGGGCATCCGCGAACCGCTGTATATTCTTTCTTCGGATGTGGAACTGTTGGACAGGGTGTTATCCAAAGAGAATTTTGAGCCGCGTACCCAGGTAATCGCTCCGCTGGACAATATGCTTTGGGACAGGAAGCTTTTGGAAGCGCTGTTTGATTTCTATTACCGATGGGAAATCTATACCCCCAAGGAGCAGCGGCAATACGGTTATTACGTGCTGCCTGTGCTGCAAGGGGATGAATTTGTGGGTCGAATCGAGCTGGAAACCGACCGCAAGGCCAATGCGCTGACAGTAACGGGCTATTGGCCGGAAAAAGGGAAAAAGCCCGACAAGCGGGCTTTGAACAGATGCATAAAGGAGTTTGCGGCCTTCCAGGAGGTAAAGAACGTTGCCTGGACTTAAAATTTTAGAAACTGTTGATGTAGTACGCGGCATCCCGCCCCTCGCCCTGGGCGAAAAGCAGGTACAGGCCGCCAATGAGCACAAGGCAGATAAGCACGGCGATAAGCACGCGCCAGGGGCTGACAGGAGCCTGGCCGCCGGCTTTGCCCGTCTGGCCGTTGATGAGCACATGAAAGGCCTTGTCCTTGTAGGTGAAGGAAGACAGCCACATGGGTAGCAGCGTCAGCTTGTAACGGATATTGCGGTGCTCGGAACGGAGGCTTGACACCTGGGCTTCGTCTGCGTGTCTTAAAATGTCGTCCCGGGCCAGATCACGCATGGCAGCGTCTATTTGATCCTGCGCCACCGACCAGCCTTCCTTCAGGTTTACGGATGGCTTTTCGCTGATAAAACCGCTCAAGAAACCGGCCTGGTAACGGCACAGCATGTTCAGGTCGTAGGGTCGCACACGGGAAAGAAGATTTTCCTCCAGGCGGCGGCTTCCGGCCACCAGCACATCATCAAAATCGTTGTGCACGATGCCGCTGGTGGGCGTCCAGCGGGTGCGGCGCTCCTGGCGCATTTCGGTGACCTGCTTTCCGTCACGTGTAACGGTGACGGGTACGGTGACATAATAGTAATGCCCCTCCTGGCCCGTATAAACAGAAGTCGTCTCGGCGTCATACGTCCAGTGGGGGAGGTATACGCCGGCGATTTTGCCCAGTGTGGCCATATGTTTGGCCTTTGAAGGCGCGAACCAGCGCTTGTTCAGCCATTTTCGGAAGGAGGCAACGGCCTGCGTTTGAGTTGTTTTAAAGGGGATGACGCTTTCCGGTGCGATGCCTGCCTCCGACTGGTCATCAAGAACGTGCGGGCTGCCGCAGAAGGCGCAAAGCTCCGCGGTGGCGTTTGCCTCCAGCTCCGTTTCCGCGCCGCAGCACTGGCAGCGGATGACGCGAACGCTGACGCCCCAGTCTTTCTGATCGTCGGAAGGCGCGTCGTTGATATCATATTCCTGCGGCTGCTCGATGATCTTGTCAATGGGGGATTCATTGCCGCAGTAGGGGCACTTCAAGTTTTGGCTCTCCGGATCAAACACCGCGCGGCCGCCGCAGCCGGGGCAGGCAAAGGTGCTGGCGGCTTCCCGCTTAATTTGATGTTCCGACAAAATAATCTACCTCCCTTATTGGCAGGGACTGTATCTGCGTTTGTAGTATATCATGGAAAAAACTGCGTGTAAACGCCGGGGATTGCAAAGGAGAATGAACTTGAGTAAGGCGAAGCAGGCAATACGGGACAGTCAGTTCCGATACAAAAAGGGGTTGGGCCAGCATTTTTTGTATGATGAGGGGTTGCTTCAGGAGTTGGTGAACCTGTCTGGAGTGACCCATGACGACGGGGTGCTGGAGATCGGTCCCGGAAGCGGCAGTATGACGGCACTGTTGGCAAAAGCATGTGATCAGGTGATCGCCCTGGAGTTGGATGAGGCACTGCTGCCTATCTTGCGTGTCACGCTGGCCTCCCATGGCAATGTCACTGTATTGCAGGGGGATGTGCTTCAGTCTGACCTTGTGGATATAGTAAAGCCGCTGGGGGAAAGCTTCTGCGTGGTGGCGAATATCCCATATTACATTACCACTCCGCTTTTGACGCTGCTCCTGTCCGGAAAACTGCCCATTTCGCGTATGGCCGTGATGATACAAAAGGAAGTGGCGGATAAAGTGATGGCGCAGCCGGGCACGCCTGAATACGGCATGCTGGCCGTGCGGGCGCAATATTTCTGCGATCCCTTTGTGGCAAAGATCATTCCTGCTGCTGCCTTTACGCCGCCGCCCAAGGTGGACAGCGCTTTTGTGGTAATGCCTATACGCAACGCGCCTCCGGTTTTTGTCAAGAATGAAGAGGCATTCTTCCGCATGGCTTCCGCAGCTTTTTTCATGCGACGCAAGACAATGCTCAACAACATACAGTCAGCCTTTTCCCTGAAAAGGGAGGCCGCGGTAAAACTGCTTTCGGCGTGCGGCCTGGATGAGCGTGTAAGGGGGGAGACATTGGACTTGAAGGCTTTTGCTGACCTGGCCAATGCCTATTCGGACGGTAAAACGGCTAATGGATAGTGCGGTTTCACTCAGGGGATTGCTTTATACCGAAAGACAAAGAATGAAGCATCGACTGTGAATAGTTGCACAATTGAGCTGAAAAGCAACTCATTCATTTCAATATTGCAGCTCTCAGAGGAAAGTGTTACATTTTTCTAACCAACAAGCCTGCCAAACAGCGGGCTTTCTTCGCAAAAAAGAATCATTCTTTTTATAAATATTTTTTTAACAATAGCAGGAGAGAGGGAGGCTTATCTCGAACAATTAGAATTAGGGCTAAATTGTTTTGTTTTGCCAATCAGGCAAAACACCGCATGTCAATCAAGTCATGCGGTACATTATTATCATTGGAGGGTGACAAAATGAGCTTGGACCTTAAGTATCTTGGACTGTATAACCCTACCGCCGTGTACCATAACTTGCCCGTCAGCAAGCTAACAGAGCACGCTCTTGAGCGCAAGGAAGGCGTATTGAGCGAGACCGGCGCAATGCTGGTAAATACAGGAAAATACACCGGCCGTTCCCCTGACGACAAGTTTATTGTAGACGAGCCAAGCATCCATAACGAAATCGCATGGGGCAAGGTGAATGTGCCAATCTCCCCTGAAAAATTCGAATCGATTTACCGCAAAATGTGCGCATATCTGCAAAACCGTGAGCTGTTCGTGTTCGATGGCTTTGCCGGTGCAGATCCTGAATACCGCATCGGCGTTCGGGTGGTGAACGAACTGGCCAGCCAGAACTTGTTTATGCACCAGCTGCTCCTGCGCCCAACAGAAGAAGAATTGGCCAACCACAAGGCGGATTTTACCATTATTTGTGCCCCTGGCTTCAAGTGCATTCCCGATCTGGACGGTGTACATTCCGAAGCTGCCATTCTTGTTTCCTTCGAAAAAAAGATGGTTGTCATTGCAGGAAGCCAATATGCCGGCGAGATGAAGAAGAGCGTTTTCTCCATCATGAACTACCTCCTGCCCAAGCGGGATGTGTTCCCCATGCACTGCTCCGCCAACATCGGCAAGGATGGCGACACCGCTCTGTTCTTCGGCCTCAGCGGAACCGGAAAGACCACCTTGTCTGCCGACCCCAACCGTTACCTCATTGGTGATGACGAGCATGGCTGGTCCGCAAACGGCGTTTTCAACATGGAAGGCGGCTGCTACGCCAAGTGCATCAACCTTAACAAGGAACATGAGCCGGAAATCTACGGGGCCATCCGCTTTGGCGCGCTTGTGGAAAACGTGGTGTTTGATCCCAAAACCAGGGAGCTGGACTTCAACGATGACTCCCTTACGGAGAACACCCGCGTGGGCTATCCCGTGGAATTCATCTCCAACACCGTGATTCCCGGCGTGGGCAGCCATCCCAAGACTGTGATCTTCCTCACCGCCGACGCATTTGGCGTAATGCCTCCCGTGTCCAAGCTGACCCGTGAAGCCGCCATGTACCATTATGTCAGTGGTTATACCGCACGTCTGGCCGGCACCGAACGCGGCGTCACTGAGCCGCAGGCCACGTTCTCCACATGCTTTGGCGCTCCCTTCCTGCCTCTGCCCGCCACCCGCTATGCAGAGCTGCTGGGCAAGTACATCGACACGTACGGCTCAAATGTATATTTGGTGAACACCGGCTGGTCCGGCGGCCCCGCCAGCGGCAGCGGCAAGCGCATGAAGCTGCCCCTGACCCGTGCCATGGTTACCGCCTGCCTGAATGGCGAACTGGAGAAGAGCGAGTTTGTGCTTGACCCCAACTTCAATGTGCTGGTGCCCACCACCTGCCCCGGCGTGCCCGACGAAGTGCTTGCCCCCAGAAAGACATGGGCAGACAAGGCTGCGTATGATGAGACCGCCAAGAAACTTGCTGGCCTGTTCCGCAAGAACTTCGAGAAGTATACCAACATGCCCAAGGACATTGTGGAAGCCGGTCCTCAGGGCTAAATCAAACCGAGGAAAGCAGGCATTGCCTGCTTTCCTTTTTTCATGATACATCATTCGTATGCCATGGAGAGGGCATGATAAATGGTTCACAATAATTTTAAAGCGTTGGCCGAAAAGGCAAATCACTTGCGCAAAGCATTCTTTCTGATCACAGCGGCGGTACTTATCTTGGGCTGCTTGGCATGTTTTCTTGGTCCCGTACTCATGCCAGGTTCAGCTTGGATAAGTGATTTGGGATATGAGAAAGGCGAGGTATATCCTCTAACGTTTAACTGGGATGATGAAAGAAGCTGCCCCCAAATTCCTGTGCGGGCCGGGGGCAGCGAATACGCTCCTTTGTTTGATACGGGATGCGGCATTGGGATGCTCCTGACCAACGTTGTAGAGGATAGCATCCCTCACACATTTCTTGAACAAACCGAGGCACTGAACAGGGACGGATCCCACCAGGGCTGGATCAAGCGTGTTGTGGTGGAGGAACTGGACATATTTGGGGACACGTACAAAAGCGTAAAAGCCAACATTGCAGATTGGACCATGTTCGCCTCTCAGCCATTTGACGGAAACGTGGGTCTGGCCTATTTTCAAAAAAGAACGGTCACACTTGATTACGCCGGGCACAAAATCGCGGTCAGCCGTAACCCCATCGACTATACCAGTCTGGACCCGGACAAGTATACCGTGCTGTCGCTGTACAGATCAACAAGCAGGGGACAGGGTGACTTGCTCTTTTTTCCGGTTGAGCTGGATGGCAAGCTTGCCATGGCATACCTGGATACGGGGAAAAACTATTCCTATGTATATGATCCGGAATGCGGACTGTCCATCATGGAAAGACCGCCCTCAGGATTGAAAAATGTTTCCTTGAAGCTTGGCGGCAAAGAAATCATGCTGAAGGATGTGGCACAAGTCAATGATTTGCCCCAGGCGCAAGGGCTTCCGTATCCTACAATGGTTGAATTGAATTCCGACCAGATTTGGAAGTGCAAACTTATTGTCACAATCGATCTGATTGATCAAAAAATAATATTCCGGTAATAATCCGCTACTTTGAATTCCCGTTACGGCAGGCTGCATACAGCCTGCCGCTTTGCTTTGCTGAGAATGAAGTTTTTCTGCCCAGGCAAGAATAGTCATACATGCAGAGCGGGGGAGGGCGGGCCATGGCATTTTTAGGCATTTTCATGGCGGTATACGCTTTGCTCATCACCCCTTTGCATTTTCGGCTGGATGTGGCGGTAGGAAAGCATCTGTCAGGGGCAATGGTGCTGCACATCTGGGGGCTCCGCCTGCAAGCGAACCTGGGCCTTATACGGGACGATCAGGGGAAACTGCACTTGGCACTTAAATTGAAAGGCAGTCCCAAGCAACATAGCGGCAGCGTTGCGGACACATGGAAGCGGGCAGTCAAAATCGTAAGGTTCATCAGAGGAACAGAATTGACCAGCTCATATCTTTCCAAAACGCTTACTCTCTTGTATGTGGGGCTGAAGGCCCGGCTCGGCTTCACTGACGCAGCTCAAACGGCCTTATCCGCCGGTGCGGCTGCCATTCTGCTGGATATATGGCGAAAAAAACTGAAAATCAGGGGGATTGCCTGCAATTTGCAGGCTTGGCCTGATTTTGCAGGCAATCCATGCGCCGCCCAGCTTTCCTGCATATTGTTTATGCGTCTGGGCAACCTACTTCTCGGATGCGTATTGGCAGGCTTTGCCGCATGGGCAGCCCACAGGAGGAACAAAAAATGGAATCGCGAGGAGGAGCGCGCATGGAGCACCCCATCGGAAACATGATGCAGACCACCATGGAAAACATCAAAGAGATGGTGGATGTAAATACGGTGATTGGTGACCCGGTCAGCACTGCGGAAGGCATGACGGTAATCCCCGTTTCAAGGGTCAGCTTCGGCTTTGTGGCCGGGGGCGGGGAATACGGTGCTGATGAAAAAAACAAGGTGCATCCGCCCCAGGGGTTTGAGGGCAAGATGCCCTTTGCAGGAGGTTCAGGGGCTGGTGTTTCCGTTCAGCCGGTAGGTTTTCTGGTGGTGGGAAATGGCACGGTAAAAATGCTGCCGGCACAGCCCGTAACCATGGCTGACCGCATGGTGGAGCTTTTGCCGCAGGTAGTGGAGGATGTCCGCTCCATGTTTAATGGCGATGGCAAGGGCAAAGAAGGAAAGTCGCGGCGAATACCCGGCGGACAGGGAAATGGTTCGGGTCATGACAGGCAGGATGGCCCGGGCCTGAACCAGATGGGCCGGGGTGCTCCCGCTTCTTATGACGACAGAATGTCCTGAGAAATTGTTGGCCGGGAGGAAGCACATGGCTGGACGGAAGGCGGCGGGGGTATTGGCGGCGGCGGTATGCCTGTTGTTCCCCTGGAGCGCTTTGGCACAGGAGGAGGCTCAAGAAGTCTTTACGGCTTCCGCGAAGGCGGCGATTTTGATTGAGCAGCAGACAGGCGCTATCCTATATGCGCAAAATGAAACGATGCCGCTTCCCATGGCCTCCACTACCAAGGTGATGACGGCGCTTATGACGCTGGAGTATGGCCGGCTGGATGAAGTGGTGACCACAGGCAGGAACGCCTTTGGCGTTCCAGGTACCAGCATTTACCTTGCGCTGAATGAAAAGCTGACGCTGGAGCAAATGCTCTACGGCTTGATGCTTGCCAGCGGAAATGACGCTGCGGTGGCTATTGCCGAGCATATCTCAGGTACGGTGGACAAGTTTTGTTTAAGGATGACCGAGCGCGCTGCAGAACTGGGCTGCAGGGATACCGTGTTCAAAACGCCTCATGGCCTGCCCAACAGTATCCACCATACCACCGCCTACGATTTGTCGCTGATTACCAGGGAAGCGATGAAATACCCTCTGTTCCGTAAGATCGTATCGACCCAGCGGGCTACCATCCCCTGGGAAGGGCGTACCTACAACAGGATCCTCAACAACAAAAACAGGCTGCTGTCCAGCTATGAGGGAGCCACGGGCATCAAGACAGGCTATACCAGGGCGGCGGGCAGATGCCTGGTTTTCGGCGCCGAACGGGACGGTCTGGAAGTGGTCGGCGTGGTATTAAACTGCCCCAACTGGTTTGATGAGGCGGCCAAGGTGATGGACTACGGCTTTGCCAACTACCGTTATGTATTGATGCTTGCGGATGGCGAGCAGATTCGCGCCCTTCCTGTAACCGGAGGGGAAGAAACAGAGGTATCCGTACGGCTTCGCGGTGATCTGGCTGCGCCGGTTTCCGGGGATCAATGGCCGCAAATGGAATTTGATCTGCCGGACTCTCTGACTGCCGGGGTTTCGGAAGGGGAGGTGATAGGCACGGCCAGACTTTCTCTCAATGGTCAGATATTGGTGGAACGGCCGCTGGTGGTTGCCAAAGAAGTTCTGCCCCGTTCCTTTCGCTTCGATATCGGAAGAATCTTCAGCCAATGGACCCTTTTGGGAGAAGATAAACTGGCGCAATAGCGGCATGGTGGTGCTGCTTATCGGCTTTGCCGCCTTGCTATTGCTTGTGTGGCGGCGCTTGATGAAAAAGTTCTGGTAATCCTGCGGGCGTTGTCACAACCTCATCCGCCTTCCGGAATCAATGCCGGAGGGCATTTTTTATGCCAACATTAGGAGATGATTAGAATTTGCTATACTACTTGACACATAGTATTGCGCGGTGTATGATACTGTGCGTCGGGAGGTGGAGCCATGGATGTTCAGTTGAAACGGGGTCTGCTGGAAATTTGCGTTCTTTCCTTGCTTTCACAAAAAGATTCCTATGGCTATCAGCTCATCAAAGACATATCCTCTGTCATAGAAATATCGGAATCCACCTTGTATCCCATCTTGAAAAGGCTGGAAAACGCGCAGTGCCTTCGTATCTACACCAGGGAGCACGATGGGCGGCTGCGCAAGTATTACGCCATTACTAAGGCAGGCCGGGACAGGATCACGGAATTCCTGGCTGACTGGATGGACGTAATGAAGGTACACGACTTTATCAGGAGGGTAGGACGATGACGCGGCAACAGTTTCTTGAGGGGCTACGGCAGGAACTTCACGGCTTGCCCAGGCAGGAGATAGAGCAAACGATCCACTATTACTCGGAAATCATCGCCGACCGTATGGAAGAGGGGATGTCCGAAGAGCAGGCTGTGGCCAAAATGGAGCCCATGGACATGATAGCCAGGCGGGTGGCAGCGGATTTCAAGGGCAATGCCGCGCCCAGAGCCAGGATGTCCGGGTTCATGCTCGCGCTGATCATCCTGGGCTTTCCGCTATGGTTTCCGCTGCTGGTTACCTTCGCAGCGCTGATGGTGGTCGCACTGACGCTGGCATGGGTGCTGGTGCTGACATTGTGGGCCGTTTGCCTGGCGCTTTTCTCGGGCGGCATGGCTGCCATCATCACACTGCTTACCGGCGGCTTTCATTTCGGATTGCCGGTGATCGGGCAAATCGGCCTGGGCATGGCAGCCATGGGGCTTTCCATCTTTTTGTTCTATGGGGCGAAGGGAGCCATTCCTTTGGCCACAGGTGCAACACTGAGTTTGGTATCAAGAATGAAAAAGGGATTTGTTAGGAGGGATATTGCATGAAAAGGAACAACTCGGTTTTGAAAATGGCCGGCATCCTGCTGGTGGTTGGTTTGGCCCTGTACTTTGTGGGTATGGCGGCTTTTGCCTCCGATACGCCGGTATGGGGCGGCAAAGGGACGGAACTTGTATATGAAAAGGAAGAATACACCGTACATGCGGTAGGTATTGATGAGATCAGCATCAAGGCTCGGAACATGCCTGTGATTGTAACGCCTTCAACAAGCAGT
>JAEZLW010000029.1 GCA_023415145.1 Bacillota bacterium
TTGTGGTGCAGGACACAATGCCTGTGACCGGCGACAACGGCGCGCTGTATGTGTTTGGCACATTGATTCTGCTCTGCCTTGCCGCCCTGTGGCTGATCAAAAGAAAGAAGGCCACCAGAAAATAATCATAGGGCGGGGGCTTGCCCCCGCCCTACGCTTGTCTCATGAAGGCAGCACTGTTCACACATCAAGATACGTGCTATGATGTAATAAGCGTTTTATTAAGGTATAAGCATTGACAATATCCGCCTTAACGGAGGGATGTCACCATCAGAAACCAGCGAAAAAAATTCAGCCGCAGCGGGTTTTATCCGCGCATAAAGCGCCAAGTATCCGGAAGCGGCCCTATGAAAAGCCGCCGGTACAAGGCGCTTGCCCTTGTGCTGTACGCCGTTTTGTTCCTGTCCGCATCCGGCTTTCTGCTCAGGCTGCTGGAATACCGCCAGGCGGCCAGCGAATATGCGCAGATCGCCAAGGAAATGACAGCCACGGAGCCCATGGCCCCTTTGGATACACCCGTCCCGCAAGCAAGCCCTGCGCCGTCCGGCCAGATACGAACAGCCGCGCCCACAAGCACGCCAGCCGTGTATATCAACAAGCAAATGCGGGATTTGCACATGCAAAACAGCGATACGGTAGGCTACCTGGAAATAGAGGGCACCGCCATCAGCTATCCGGTGGTCCGTGGCCGTGACAACAGCTATTATACAAACCATACCTTCAAAAAAAAGAAAAACGCCGCCGGCGCCATCTTCCTGGACAGCACAAACGCCGCAAGCTTAACCGACTTCAACCTTGTTCTGTATGGACACAACATGAAGGACGGCAGCATGTTCCACGAGCTTATGCAGTACAGGAAAACATCATTCACCGGGGATCACCGGCATATTGTGCTGACGGGCCTTCACGAAAAGAAAACCTTTTATGTGTTCTCGGCGTATACAGCAAGCAAGAACACCGAAATACGCGGCTTCAAGTACAGCACGGCGCAGGAGAAGCAGACCTTTTTGAATGTGCTTGTCAATCGGTCGGATATCAGCGCAGGCTCGGCCATCCTCACATCAAACAGCCAGATCGTCACCCTGGTTACCTGCCGGGACAATTCGGAGAAGGACTATTTTGTTGTGCACGGCGTGCTGGTGGAATAGTTTACATCCCGCCATACACCATGTTCTGAGCCTTCCACATAAGCCCGGCTTTGCCCGGGTCTGTTTTCTGTGTCATCATCTCATATCAAAGAATGCACAGCTTTATCAATTTGACGATGAATTTCAAATAAGGGGTTGACTTGGCGGCCAAAGGTGATATAATACCTTCAATTCCTAGTATTCATGTATGAATTAGGATATTGGAAGGAGATGATCCTGTGACTGATCCGAAAAAGACCTGGCGATTTGAAACGCTGCAGGTCCACGTGGGCCAGGAGACGCCCGATCCCGCTACCGATGCCCGTGCGGTGCCCATTTACCAAACCACCTCCTACGTGTTCCCCAGTGCCAAAAGTGCCGAAGCCCGCTTCAGCCTTACGGAGGCGGGCAACATCTATACCAGGATCATGAACCCCACCAGCGATGTGTTTGAAAAGCGCATTGCCGCGCTGGAGGGCGGCGTGGCGGCGCTGGCTGTGGCCTCCGGCGCTGCGGCCATCACCTATGCCATCCTGAACATTGCCTTTGCCGGCGACCACATCGTATCCGCCGCCACCCTCTATGGCGGCACCTACAACCTGTTCGCCCACACGCTTGCGGATTACGGCATTGAAGTCAGCTTCGTCCACCCGGACGAGGACGGGATCGAAGGGTTTGAAAAGGCCATCCGCGACAACACCAAGGCCATATTTGTTGAGTCCCTGGGCAACCCCAACTCCAGCATTGTGGACATTGCAGCCTATGCCGACCTGGCCCATAGGTATGGCATCCCCCTCATTGTGGACAACACCTTTGCCACACCGTATCTTTTGCGTCCCATCGAGCACGGCGCCGACATCGTGGTGCACTCCGCCACCAAGTTCATCGGCGGCCACGGCACGGCCATCGGCGGCGTAATTGTGGACGGCGGCAACTTTAACTGGGCGGCCTCCGGCAGGTTTGTAAAGTTCACCACACCCGATCCCAGCTACCACGGGCTGAATTTGTGGGAGGCGGTGGGCAGCCTGGCCTACATCATCCGCGCCCGGGTCATCCTTTTGCGGGACACCGGGGCCTCGCTGGCACCCCTTCATTCCTTTTTGTTTCTGCAGGGGCTGGAAACACTGTCGCTTCGGGTAGAGCGCCATGTGTACAACAGCTTGAGGATTGTGGACTTTTTGAAAAGCCATCCCAAGGTCGCCCATGTGAACCACCCATCCCTGCCCGAAAGCGGCTGCAGGGAGCTGTACGACAAGTATTTCCCTAAAGGCGCCGGATCGATTTTCACCTTTGAACTTATGGGCGGCGCAGACGAAGCCAAGGCCTTCATCGACCGGCTGAAGATCTTTTCCCTGCTGGCCAACGTGGCGGATGTGAAATCCCTGGTGATCCACCCTGCCAGCACCACCCACTCCCAATTGACGGAGGCGGAGCTTACAAAGAGCGGCATCAAGCCCGGCACCATCCGCCTGTCGGTGGGCATCGAGCATGTGGATGATCTGATCGAAGATTTGCAAAACGCGCTGGAGGCTGTTGAATAGGATGCTTGTTCCCATATACCCCGCCGGAATACGGCGGGGATTTATTATCTTGCTATATTCCTCAATGACTGCGGTTTCGAATCATGTCAAGTATGTTCGATAATTCAGCCATCCCGGCAGGCTTCGCCAAATGATAATTGAACCCCGCATCTGCCGCATGATCCAGGTTTCGTTGTCCGGTGTATCCGGTGAGGGCGACCAGGCAAATACCCTTTAGCGAATCCTCCGCCTTAATGGCTTTGGCCACTTCAAAGCCGTTCATTTTGGGCAGGCCGATGTCGCAAAAAATAACATCCGGCTTTGTCTCCCTTGCCAAATGGATGCCCTTCATTCCATCATAAGCCGCGATGCATTGATGCCCCATCGATTCAAACAGGGAACGAAGCAAATAAACAAAGTCATGGCTGTCTTCAATGATCAGTATTCGCAATGAGCCGCTGGATGGTTCCACTGCACGTAATCTCCTTTGCTTTCTATTGACAAACCGGAAGGCAAATGGTAAACTCCGAACCCTTCCCGATTCCTTCACTTACGGCTTGCACGCTCCCCCCATGCAACTGCGCAATTCCTTTTACAATGGACAGCCCCAATCCCAGACCGCCATTTTGCCTGTCAAGGGATTGATCGGCCTGCTTAAAGGGCTCGAACAAGTTCGGCAAAAACTTGGGGTCAAACCCTTTCCCGTTATCCTTCACACGGATCATTGCCTGGGCTTGATTCGTACAAACCGAAAGGATGACCCGCCCGCCGGGGTTTGTAAATTTCAGCGAATTGTGCACCAGGTTGCTAAGGATTTGCTTGACGCGCACTGGATCGGCATCAATGTATATCGGGTCTGTCTCAATATCCTTTTCAAGAAGGATCCTTTTCTTGTCAAACATTGGTTTGTGGTCATCCGCTACCGATGCGGCTATTGTGTTCAGTTCCATCCTTTCTTTTTTCAACTCTATCTTGTTGCAGGTGATGCGCGTCATATCCAACAGGTCGTCAACCAGGCTGGACAGCTGCTTTGTCTGCCTTTTCATGATTTCCTTTGCTTTTTCCTTTTGCTCATAGGCCTGTGATACCTCAAGCAGTGAAAGGCCTGCCGTAATGGACGCCAGCGGATTGCGCAATTCATGGGACAATGCGCCCAAAAACACATTTTTATTATGATCCGCCATCCGAAGCTCTTCAGCCTGTTTGATCAGTTCCTCTTCGTTAAGCTTTCTGCCGATTGCCACAGATACGTTTTCGGCTACCGTTTTCATCAGCATCAGCTCTTTTTCCTCAAAGCTGTCTTTAGACCGTGTGCCAAATGAAAGCGTACCGATTATTTTGCCGTTTGCCATAAGCGGATGGCAGGCATACGCCCGGATGCCGAAGGCTTTGACAAGCGCCGTTCTTGCGTCTTCCGTGCTTTGAATGTTCTCCGCTACCATTGTTATTCCGTCCCGTGCCGCGCAGCCGCAAACCGCCTTGCCCAAAGGCAGGTATTCCATATCCCGCCGCTGCTGCTCTGTAATCCCTTCGCAGGCGTTCAGGTGCATCACGGTCCCGCTGCCTTCCAGCAGATAATTGAAATACACGTGGCAGCCAAGAAACTTCATGATCTTGCTGCATTGCCTGGCAATGTCTACCCGCGGCGTTGCGCTGCTTAAGATCGTGCCTGTGGTTTCATAGAGCAAATGCAGTTCATTGTCTATTTTGTCAATCTCCTTGTACAATACGGCATAGGGTTCTTTCAGCCCTGTTTCAATGATCGCCTTATACAAAAAATAATGGGAGATGACCCTTACAATATGTGACCAAACATTCGTCCAGTCGTACGGGCTGAAGAAGTTCGTAAACAAAAGCTCGGATAGGATATAAAAAATCAAGTGGCATTCCATATACCTGAAAAGCTTTTTGTCTATGTTCCTGCGCAATCGATGGTATAGGACGGCAACAAGAACCAAAGTGGCAGTGATGATCCACTCACTGTCTATTTTGAATCTGGTAAGACCGGAACCGGCAGCATAACAGGCAGGAAATGTACGAAAGTACAGTATGGACAATACGATGAGCACGCTGGCACACAGGTAAATGATAATCAGGATGTTCACCCTGATTTTGTCAAGCTGCTTCATCAGAACGATGGTGGAACCCAACAGCGTGAACGCGGTCATGTATCTGGCGGATATCCAGAACTGCACCACCATGCTTTGGCTGCCCCCTTCAAAAATAACAGAAACACCGGGGTACAAAAAAACATGGAACAGGTCCATCACAGAGGCAAAAAAATATCCTATGCCCAAAAACACAACAAAATTGTTGGCTTTGATCCCCACGCTGTGAAGCGTTAAAAAGAACAGCCCAAAGGATACAAGGCATACATAAAACTCAGCCGACGTATGAAACAACAAATGATATGACGTGCGTGTGATGATCAAAAATGCAATGAAGATGCCAAAGAGGAACAACTCAAAGGATTTACCTTTCAACCTGCCGGCCAGATTCATAGATTTCCCCCATGAATGCATTCCGGTGCCTGCTGCGCTGTGAAGCAATCCCCAAAGCACGGCCCCGTCGCTGATAATGTTTCGTTGCATTTCACTGAAATTGCATTGCTCGATATAATTTACCATAATTCCCATTATACTGCAATCTATTTTCTATGCGTCTACATACAATCTCCACAATACATTGATATCCTTCCGATCATATCAACAGATGCGTGCGCATCAGCTCGGAAAGGAGTGGCACCTTTGTCACAAACCATGGCCGTAAAAAGGCTGCAGGTGAAAGGCATGACCTGCACAGGCTGCGAAACGAGGATTGAGGGGGCTTTGCATGCCCTGCCGGGCGTCAGCAAAGCCCGCGCCCAGGTGAAAAACGGATCGGTGGAAATTACATACGATGCTGATAAGGCATCCATGGAAGCGATTGTTAAAGCCATTGAGGCACAGGGCTACACGGTAGAAAAGAGCGAAAAGCAGGAAGCGAAAAAGCCGGGAACCATAAGGGTTATCGGCCTTGTTGCGCTGATGCTGGTCTTTGTACTGATGGGCTCCCATTATGGTTGGTTCCAGGTGTTCAATTTCTTTCCGCTGGCTACGGAGGACACGGGATATGGCATGCTGTTTGTCATCGGTTTATTGACCTCCGTCCACTGCGTGGCCATGTGCGGGGGCATCAACCTGTCCCAGTGCATCTCCAAAGCGGGAGGCCAGGGGCGTTTTGCCGGATTTATGCCGAGCCTTCTGTACAACCTGGGCCGCGTGATCTCCTACACCGTCATCGGCGGCATCGTGGGGGCTGTCGGCTCCGTGGTGCAGTTTTCCGGCACCGCCCGGGGCATCGTGCAGCTTCTGGCCGGCGTGTTCATGGTGCTGATGGGCTTGAGCCTTTCAGGCCTGGTCCCGTCTCTTGCCCGGTTCACGCCGCATTTGCCCAAAGCGCTGGGGCGTAAAATCGCCAAGGAAAAGAAGCGCAGCAACAGTCCGCTGTATGTGGGCCTTTTAAATGGCCTGATGCCCTGCGGACCCTTGCAGGCCATGCAGCTTTATGCCCTGTCCACCGGCAGCGTGTTTGGCGGCGCGCTTTCCATGCTGCTGTTCAGCCTGGGCACCGTACCGCTGATGTTTGCGCTGGGGGCGCTGTCCTCCATCCTGAGCCGAAAGTTCACTAAGCGCATGGTCATGGTTGGCGCAGTGCTGGTGGCGTTCATGGGCATCTCCATGTTCCAAAACGGCCTGGCGCTGTCGGGTGCCGGCTCCATAACTGGCGCTGCGCAAAGCGAGCCTGCCCGGGTTGAAGTAAAGGCGGTGCAAACGCAGCAACCCGATTCATCAGCGCAATCCAGCGTGCAGGAGATCACATCCCAGCTTACCGGCTACGGCTATCCCGCCATTACGGTCAAGCAAGGCATCCCGGTGAAATGGACCATCAAGGCCGCCAAGGGCAGCATCAACGGCTGCAACTACAAGCTGTACATCCCGGAATACAAGATCGAAAAAACGCTTGTGGTTGGCGACAACGTGATCGAGTTCACCCCCACCCGCACGGGCACATTCAACTACTCCTGCTGGATGGGCATGATCCGCTCCAACATCAAGGTTGTAAAAAACGAGGACGCTGTCCTTTCGGAGGAAGAAAAGGCGGTGCCAACGCAGCAGCCGCCGGCCGTGACACAAGCACCGGCTTTGGGTGAAAGCGTGCAGGAGATCACATCTACGCTTTCCGGCTATGGCTACCCTGCCATCACGGTCCAGGCCGGCGTCCCGGTGAAGTGGACCATCAAGGCCGCCAAGGGAAGTCTCAACGGCTGCAACTATGCCCTTGTCATTCCGGAATACAAGATTGAAAAAAGGCTGGAAATAGGCGACAACGTCATCGAGTTCACCCCCACCCGCACGGGTACATTCACCTACTCCTGCTGGATGGGCATGATCCGCTCCACCATCACGGTGACGGAAAACGAGGATGCAGCTTCCTCAGCATCCGGCGGTTCTGCCGGGGAGGATACAGGTTCGCCCGCTGTTGATTTTTCAGACTTTGCCGGCGACCCGGAGGCAACGGATGACCCCAATGCCCTGCCGCTTTTGCCCGGCGGCTGCTGCAACTGAAAAAAAATGAAACAATTTTCATTTGGGCGGGAAAACTATCGTTCATGAAGCGGCACATCAACGCCGCTTTCATGAAAGGAAACCGGCACATGCAAAGGAAGCTGTTCATCGTCATTGTTGTCTTGTCCGTGCTGCTTAATGCCTGCCAAGCGCCAAGTGCTTCGGCCCGCGATTCCATAGCTTCCTTTGACGCATTGCTCAAAGCCCTGCCGGATCACGTCGGGCCGGATGACAGCATCGGCGGCTATGCCCTGGAATCGCCTGATGGCAGCACCCGGTTTCTGTGGAGCCGGGACTATAGTACATCCGTGTACGACGCCTGGCTGGAAACGGACATCATGCCCTTTGTGGAGGCCGGGCTTGATACTACAAGGCTGCCGGAGGGCATTGTTCACGAAGGCCTGCTGGTCATGGGCGCTGACTTCGGCAGCAACCCGCCCAGTTATCCGGGGGAAGCTACGCCGCTTGCGGCCTTCGGGGAAATCGCAAAGCACAAGCCGGACAGCCTTCAATACCTGAAAGCGCCTGACCATTTCGTCATCGACCTTGGCGGCGGCAACCTGTTTGAGTGGGCCTCCAATATTCAAGCCGGCGACAAGGACATCGTGTTTGTGCTGGACCCGCTGATCCTATCTGGCGCCGGGGTTGACCCAAGCAAGGTTCCCGGATGGATTTTCACAAAGGTGGACACCATCGACGGCAAGGGAAACAGGGTCCAAACGGACAAGCTGCTCAAGCCCTTTAACATTCAGTAATTTTCTTATTTAATATAGTTAATACAGGGGCTGCCTCAAGGCGGGGAAACCGCCAAGGGGCAGCCTCATTTTTTATGAAGCTCTGGCGGGCTTAATTAAATAAAAAGCCTGACTTTTTTCCATACTGCCCCATCGACCCCGTTTATGGTACAATAGCCCTGTGATCATGTATCCAGGAGGAGAAAGCCATGGACGAAAATTACATGCGGGGCACAAAGCATATGCACCTGACCATTGAAAACACGGAACGGCTGTGCGAGGTGGCCCGGGCGCTTTCCAATCCCGTGCGGCTTCAAATCCTGCAGCTGTTGGGAAAACGGTCCATGCAGAGCGTCAACGATCTGGCGGAGAGCCTGGACCTGCCTGTCTCCACCGTGGCATTGGCCATACGCACCCTGGAGGAGGCCGGCTTGATCTTTACCGAAAACATGCCCGGCATACGCGGCACCTTGAAGCTGTCCACCCGCAAGACCGATTCGCTGAGCATCGACCTTTTGCCTTATGAGGAGCACAAGGGCAGCGTGCTCACCATGCACATCCCCGTGGGCGGGTATGCAAGGGTGGGGCGAATCAAGCCCACCTGCGGCCTGGCCGGCGTCAACAACACCATCGGGGAGGACGACAACCCCCGCACCTTTTACCTGCACGACAGGTTCAGCGCCCAGCATTTGTGGTTCCGCCAGGGCTTTGTGGAATACCTGTTCTCTGTGCTGCGCATTGAGGAAATTGAGGTGGAATGGCTGGAGCTTTCCTTTGAGGCCTGCTCCGAAGCGCCCATGTACCGGGACCCGTGGAAGAGCGACATCCGCGTGTCCATCAACGGCAAGGTGCTGGGCACCTGGACAAGCCCCTGCGACTGCGGCGAGCACAGGGGAAGGCTGAACCCCGCCTGGTGGTCGGACCTTTCCACCCAGCACGGCTTTTTGAAAACCTGGCGGGTGGATCAAAAGGGCAGCTACCTGGACAACATGTACATTTCCGCCACCACCCTGTCCGATCTGCAATTGAGCGCAAGCGACGCCATCACCGTCCGCATCGAGGTACCGGAGGATGCGCAGCACGTGGGCGGCATCAACCTGTTCGGCGAGCAGTTCGGCGATTTTCCCCAGGATATCGTGCTGCAGGTGGGCTACCGCATGAAGGAAATTGTCGCAACCAAGTAAAATTTAAAATTCTTGTATTAATACTGACAGATGCCCGCTTTGTCTATAGCTTAAATAGAGCATTCTTAAACCTATTGACATCCATGCACCGCCGATGATATGCTATAAGCAACAAACGGCGGTGCTAATTTTATGCAAACGGGTGCCGCAACGTTTTAAGAAAAGCAAGAATGTTGTATTTTATCCCCTGCCTGTACGGTGCAAACGTACAAAATGTTTGGATAAAATATGGTGTTTTGCTTATGCTCAAAAAAGATTTGGAGGGGCATTATGCCAGACTTCTCCCCCATTCCCCGGCCGGAGCATCCCCGTCCCGACTTCGTCCGGGATACATATCAAAACCTGAACGGACCGTGGCAGTTCGCTTTTGACGACGCGGACGAAGGGCTGAAAAAGCGCTGGTTTGAAAAAGGCCATGCGCTGCCCATGACGATTCTTGTCCCCTTTGGCTATCAAACCAAATTAAGCACCATCGGCATTGAGGAAATCCACGACATTCTGTGGTACCGCCGCGAGTTTACCGTGCCAAAGGAGATGAAGGGCAAAAGAATCCTTTTGCACTTTGGCGCGGTGGATTATTCCTGCCGCGTGTATGTCAACGGCCAGCAGGCCGGCGAGCATACGGGCGGCTACACCCCCTTTACGGTGGAGATCACCCATCTCATCAAGAATGGCGAAAACGACCTGTGCCTGCGGGTGGAAGACAAACCCGACTGCACCCAGCCCCGGGGCAAGCAGTACTGGAACAAGGGGCTGATGGGCTGCTGGTACACCCCCGTCAGCGGCATCTGGCAAACGGTGTACATGGAAGCGGTGGGCGACTACGCCCTGACGCAAATCCATGTCACCCCGGACATTGACAAAAATCTGGCCACGGTGGAGCTGGCGCTGGACCATTTCCCCGCTTCTTCCCTGACAGTGGATGTGCTTGTTTCCTTTCAGGGCAAAACCGTCAAGCATCTGACCGTGGAAACGTCAGACCGGCAAATCCGTATCCCGGTGGACATGATCGCAAAGGGCGACCTGGAGCCGGTGAAGCTATGGTCGCCAGGCCATCCCAACCTGTATGACCTGTCGGTGCGCATCCTGGATAGTGGCAAGGAAACCGACCATGTATCCGCCTACTTTGGCATGCGCAAGGTGGAAGTGGTTCGAGGCCAGGTGCTTTTCAACAATACCCCGCTGTACCAGCGGCTGATCCTGGACCAGGGCTACTGGCCGGAAACGCTACTCACCCCGCCCAGCGACGAGGCCATCAAAAAGGACATCGAGCTGACGCTGGCCTTTGGCTTCAACGGCGCCCGCAAGCATCAAAAGATAGAGGATCCCAGGTATTACTACTGGGCCGACAGGCTGGGCCTGATCGTTTGGGGCGAGGTGCCCTCCGCCTACGACTTTGCCGATGAAACGGTGCGCAACCTTGCGCAAACCTTCCTGGGCTTCATCGACCGGGACTTCAACCACCCCTGCATCATTGCCTGGGTGCCGCTGAACGAAAGCTGGGGCGTTCGGCAAATCTACGCCGACAAGCGCCAGCAGGCTGCCGGCCGCATGCTCTACCACATGGCCAAGGCGGCGGACGGCACGCGCATCATCTCCACCAACGACGGCTGGGAGCAGGTGACCACCGACATCTGCGCGCTGCACGACTACGCCGCGGAAAAAGCAGTGATGGCCAAGCACTTTCAAAGCCGGGAGCACGTGGAAAAAACCGCCTGCGACTGGCGCATGGCGTATGCCAACTGCGAAACGCCTACCGGAAACGAGGCCTTTATCGTCACCGAGTATGGCGGAATCGCTTTTGCCACCATCGGCGCTCAGGGCGCAATGGGCGGCATGGAAACCTGGGGCTATCATGAGAAGGTGACGGACGAAGATGAATTCCTCAAGCGCTTCCAGGGCGTAACGGATGCCGTTCGGGAGCTTGATTATTGCCAGGGTTACTGCTACACCCAACTGACCGACGTCATGCAGGAGATCAATGGCCTCACAATGCCCGACCGCACACCCAAAATCGACCCCCAAAAAATCCGCGTGCTGGTGCGCAACGCTCCCGGCCGCAGCGGCTGAGAGACCATCGGAAATATTGCCGCAAGGCGATAGATAATAAAGGAGGATCACCCATGAAAAAGACCTTGGCCTTGATTCTTTCCATGTTGCTGGTTCTGACCATGGTTCCCGCCGCGTTTGCCGAGCCCGCTGTGGAGCTGGACTTCTGGACCGTGTTCACGGGCGAAGACGGCGTGAACATGGATCAACTGGTCGCGGAGTTCAACACCGCTAATCCCGGCATCAAAGTCAACCACATGAAGATGGACGCTTCCGACCTGTACACCAAGGCTCCCCTGGCCGTGGCCGCCGGTGAAGGCGTGCCTGACCTGGCCATCGTGCATGCCGAGCGCATTGCCCAGTTCGTGAAGGACGGCACCGTGCTGCCCTTTGACCAGGTACTATCTGGCGGCGACTTTGCCGCCGAACAATACCTGTCCGCCGGCTGGAACCTGGGCGAGATCGAAGGCACCCGTTACTCCCTGCCCCTGGACGTGCACTCCTGGGTGTGCTATGTGAACCTGGACCTTTTGGCCCAATACGATTTGGAAACCCCCGTCCTTTCCGACAACGTCATCACCTGGGATGAGGTGAAGGCTGTTTCCGAAAAGGCCAAGGCCGATGAAAACACCGGTATCGCCCTGACCTGGAACCGCCCCTATGTGCTGTCCATGTACTATCAACTGGGCGGCGAGCTCACCGAGGACGGCACCACCGCTACCATCAACAACGAAAAATTCGTACAAGTGCTGGCCGACCTGAAGGCCATGCATGATGCCGGCTATACCAGCGTTGACGGCGACGATCCCTTCTTTGGCCTGTTCGTGGGCGGCATGGAAGTGTTCTGCCCCGAAGGCATCTGGATGAACAACGGCCTCAAGGATGCTCCCTTCAACTACACCATGGCCCTCTTCCCCCAGTATGACGCATCCAACGTGAAGTTCTGGGCCTCCTCCCACCAGTTCGTGGAATTCAAGAAGGAAACCACCCCCGAAAAGCAGGCCGC
>JAEZLW010000031.1 GCA_023415145.1 Bacillota bacterium
TGAGCGGCATTCCCGAGGATGTGCTCATGGGCTGGCCCAAATTGATATGGTACGGCCGGCGGCGGTTGATCGTTGAGCAGCATCAGGGCATATTGGCTTATGAGGAGGGGGCCATCCGGCTGAGAACTTCCTGCGGCATTCTATCAATAGAAGGCACCGGGCTGCAGATCACCCATTATGGGCCAATGGATGCCGTTGTAACGGGTGATCTCGCCTACGTCGGCTATGAGCTCCGCGGGAAGGAGGGAAAAAAGCCGTGATGGATGTGGCAAAGCAGCTTTTTCTTGTTTCCTTCCGCATGGAGGGTCTCAGCCTGGAGCGGTTGATGAATCTGGCCGGCGAGCAGAATATTATGCTGCAGGACCTTACGCGTGACGGCCTGAAGGCGGTTACGGGCGTTTGCGGCGAATCTGACTACAAAAAGCTTTATGAAATAGCGGAGCAGCGGGGCTGGCGGCTGACACGCCTGAAGCACAAAAGGCTTTCGGCATTTCGCAATTGGCTGAAAAGGCGCATGGCGGTTGCGGTTGGATTTGTGCTATGTGTTGCGCTGACTGCCGTTTCGCTGCAATTTGTATGGAGCATCGATATTCTGGATGCGGGCCCCTACGAAAGCGAAGTGAGGCTGTATTTGCAGGAGCAGAATATCCATCCGGGCATATGGAAACGAAATGTCTCCCTTCAGGAATTGATTCGCGCGCTGGAGTGGCGTTTGCCAAGGGTTGCCTGGGTGCAGGCATATTATCGGGGAGCAGCGCTTGTTGTCCGCTGCGTTTTGGGTGTGCCTCCGCCTGGGGTGGAAACAGAAGGCGGGCCTGGGGATGTGGTAGCGAAAAGGGATGGCATCATTGTATCGCTTTTGCCTTTGGCCGGGACGCCCATGTGCAAGCCTGGAGACCTGGTGAAGGCGGGGCAGGTACTAATCGCCGGGTGGGAGCGGGGAACCGGAGAAACGAAGATACCGGTGAAAGCCCGCGGAATTGCCATGGCCCGAGGATGGGTGGGAGCGAAGGTACGCATCCCCGTAGATGAGGTGCGTAGCGAGCCAACAGGCCGAACAGCCGACAGTCAAGTGGTGCAAACGCCTTATTTTCAAGTGGGTGAGATTGAAACGCCTGATTTTTTGCAGTCTGACCGAACGGTGGAGATATGGCCCATCGGCGGGGCGTGGTGGCCCGTCTATCTGCGCAGGGAGACATTTTTTGAGGTTGCCTTAAGCGCTGTGCCCAGGGAGGAAGCACAGGTGAAAGCGGAAGCAGGCATTGCTGCTCTTCGCGCGCTTGCTCAAAAGCTTGGTGCCGGTCATGAACCAGTTGACAAATGGGTAGATTATTGTATGATAGAAGGAAGGATGCTGGAAGCCACTGCCATTGCGGAAACCCTGGCGGACATTGCGCTTCCGAAGCCTTGGGAAGCGGGCGTGACTCCTTGAAATGCGCCTGCATCCGGAAGAATGGAGGAACGTTTTTTGCCGCCAACCAGGCAGGTTATGCTTTCGGTGGACACACTGGATGACTATATGTCTCTTTTTGGCACAAACGACCAGAACATTGCGCTGATAGAAACGGAGACGGGTGTTTCCATCTCCCTGCGCGGTACGGAATTGTGCATCACGGGCGATCCCGCACAGACGGAACTTGCCCAAATGGTAATTTTAAAGCTGTTGGACATGCTTCGCAACCGTGAGATTGTGGACCGCTCCCGTATCCGCTATGCCATCGCTTTGGCCCGGGACGGGAAGGTGGACATGATCGATGAAATCTTGAAGGATGTTGTGGCCATTACACACCGGGGAAAGCAGATCAAGTGCAAAACCCTGGGCCAGCGGGAATATGTTAAAATGGTGCGGGAAAACGTGCTCACCTTTGCCGTAGGACCTGCCGGTACAGGGAAAACATACCTGGCCATGGCGCTGGCGGTGGTGGCACTGAGGAATAAAGATATCGAGCGCATCGTATTGACCCGCCCGGCGGTGGAAGCGGGGGAAAAGCTGGGCTTTCTGCCTGGCGACCTTACCCAGAAGGTAGACCCTTACCTGCGCCCGCTGTATGACGCGCTGTACGACCTGATGGGCGTTGACTCCTATCAGAAGCTGGTGGAGCGGGGCGTGGTGGAGGTGGCTCCCCTGGCTTACATGCGTGGCCGTACCCTCAGCGATTCTTTTATCATCCTGGACGAGGCGCAGAACACCACCTCCGAACAGATGAAGATGTTTTTAACCCGCATGGGATTCAATTCAAGGGTTGTGGTCACAGGCGATATTACACAAACAGACCTGCCCTTTGGCAAGCGCTCCGGCCTCATCGAGGCGCTGGATGTGCTGGAAGACACGCCTGGCATTGGCATTGTACGGCTGGACTATCACGATGTGGTGCGCCATGATCTAGTACAAGCCATCGTGCAGGCGTATGATACATATGAAAAGCGGGGGAAGGAGAAGTAATACATGATGGCCAAGCGGCAGAAAGGCCGGAAAAACGGAGAGCGCATGAGCCTAAAAAGGATTTTGTCGGCAGTCAAAACCGAACGGGCCAAATGCGTTTTTGTGGCCATCCTGGGCACGGTCGTTACGGCGGTCTTATTTGGTACAGCCATTGCGCCGGAGCGCTATAACGTGAAGGTAGGCTCCATCGCCTTCAAAACGATTACCGCATCAAAGGATGTGGTGGATGAGGCTACCACAGCCCGCCGCAGGGAGGAAGCTGCCAAGCAGGTGGAGCCTTCCTACCATCCCAAGGACGGCGTCACGGATACGGTGATGAGCGATTTGCGAAGCGTGTTTGAAGAGTTGCGAAGGGTTCAGCAATACGGGCAAACGCTGCTTGCCGATAATTCTTCCGCTTCAACGGGTTCAAGTACGTCGGTTCGCCGCTTTTCACAAATGGAAATCGACTATGCCAGGGATATGCTTACCGTCATGACCTTGGCGGATTATCAGATAGCCACGCTATTGCAGACCCCTGCCGAAAAGCTGGAACAGGCGTACAACGATGTTTCAGCCGCTGTGCGAAACACTATGAATACCACTGTCCGGGAAGGGCAGATCAACGAATCCATCTCCAACATTTTGCAGATCGTGGGGTACAAAACGGACACCAGCCTTTTGCAAAACGTTGTTTCTCCGGTGCTGCGCAGGGTGATACAGCCCAACATGGTCATTGACCAGGAAGCTACTGCTGTTGCCCAGGATAATGCTCGTAAGGCTGTGGAGCCGGTGATGTACAATCAGGGGCAGAACATTGTGGTAGCCGGGGAAAGGGTAAATGCCAATCAGCTTGAAATGCTTCGCAATTTAGGACTATTGGATGATAATAGTGTGGATGTACCAATGTATCTTGGCGCGTCGCTCTTTGTTGTATCAGTGATGCTACTGACATTGATGCTGCTTACGCTGATGAACGGCTCCCTGATGAAGGATGCGCGGAAAATGGTCGTGTTCATGCTGATTATCAACATGACATTGGCGATTTGCATCATTTTTGTAAAAATTATGCAGTTGAATGTCTACCTGTCGCCGGTAATACTGGGAGCGCTGCTGTTGACAGGCATTCTGGGGCCGCTGGCCGGTATAGCAGGGAATCTGGCGCTGTCGGTAATCGTAAGCGCACTTTCAGCGGGTGGGAACAACGAGTATAGCGCAGTGATGATTCAATTGCTGCTCAGCAGTGTGGTGGGCGGTACCGTTGCGGTGATGGCACTTCGCGGCAAATCCCACAGAGCGCAGGCGCTGTTGTGCGGCATCTATGCGGCGCTGTCCAGCCTGGCGGTGATGACCGCTGTCGGCCTGATGACCAATCATGATTCACAGACGGTATTTGCCAATGCGTTGTGGAGCATGGGCGGGGCCATAATCGCTTCGTTGTTGTCCATGGGCTTTCAGCCTCTCTTTGAGGCAGTATTCAACCTGGCTACCCCCAGCAAGCTGATGGAGCTGGCCAACCCCAACCAGCCGCTGCTGCGAAGGCTGCTTATAGAAGCCCCGGGCACATACCATCATTCCATCATCGTGGCCAACCTGTCGGAAGCCGCGGCGGAGGCCATCGGGGCCAATCCCCTTTTGGCCCGGGTAGGCTCCTACTTCCATGATGTAGGCAAGCTCAAGCGCCCGCTGTACTTCAAGGAAAATCAAATGGGAGAAAACCCTCACGACAGGACAGACCCCTACGTTTCTTCCGCCATTGTCACTGCCCATGCCAGGGACGGGCTTCAAATGGCCAAAAAATACCGCCTGCCCATGGAGATTGAAAAGATCATCATGGAGCATCATGGCGACACGCCGGTCATGTACTTTTACCACAAGGCGCTCCAATCAGCGGGAGGAAATCCGGTGGATATCAAGGATTTCCGCTACGACGGTACCCGTCCTACCATGAAGGAAAGCGCCATCGTTATGCTGGCCGATACCATTGAGGCTGCTGTCCGTTCCATGCCAGATCCCACTCCCCAGAGCATTGAGGCATTCATCGAGCAGCTTGTACGTGGGAAGCTGGAGGATGGGCAATTGAGCGATTCACCGCTGACGCTGCGGGATATCGATAAGATTTGTGAAGCCTTTACCACCGTATTGATCGGCGTTTTCCACGAGCGCATCGAGTATCCCACACTGGAGATACACAAAACGGAACCAAAGGAGCCCGCCCGCCTGACGGAGCCTGAGCATGCTCCCGTTCCGCCTGCCGAAAAAGAACCTGTGCCGGATGCCGTGCCTGAAGGTGAGTCGGGAGCTTCCGCTCCCGTACAGGCGGACGCTGCGGAAGTGGAAAAAGTACCGGGGGAAACGGAAGACCTGGAGGAATAGGCTTGATTCTGTATTGGACGATACATTGCAAAGATATGCCCAGCCATTTCACAAGCCTTATGCAGACCGCTGCGGATTGTGCCCTTTGTGCCGAAGGAATAACGATTCCCTGCGGCATTGGCGTATTGTTGACGGACGATGGGGAGATTCTTAAAATCAACCGGGATACAAGAAAGATCGATGCTGCGACGGATGTTTTGTCATTCCCAACGGTGAATTACAGGCAAGGCAAAACAGCCGGTAAGTCTGTGAGTATTTTGAAAAAGGAATACGACAGTGAGCTGAATGTGTGCTACCTTGGGGATGTGGTCATTTCCGTGGACCATATAAAGGCTCAGGCGGCGGAATACGGCCATAGTGAGGAGCGGGAAGCGGCATATTTGCTGGTGCACGGAATCTGTCACCTGATGGGGTATGATCACGCCACAAGTGAAGAACAGGCGGCGATGCGCTTAATGGAGGAAAAGATACTGAGTATGATCAACATGGGAAGAGATGAAAAGCAAGGTCAGGTATCCGATGAAACGTTGCTTCAACTGGCACGCAAGGCCATGGAGCGCTCCTACGCACCTTATTCCAAATTTCAGGTGGGAGCATGCCTTTTAAGTGCCGATGGGCGGTTATTTACAGGTTGCAATGTTGAGAACGCTTCTTTTGGCCTGACCAATTGCGGGGAGAGGACGGCGGTTTTCAAGGCTGTAAGCGAAGGGGCTACAGAGTTTGCCGCCATTGCCATCGCCGCCCGTGGCGCAGCGCCCTGGCCTTGCGGGGCTTGCCGGCAGGTGCTCAACGAGTTTGCACCCGATATAAGGGTGCTGGTGACCTGGGACGAGGATCATACAGCCTGTGCAAAGCTCACCGATCTGTTGCCCCACGGCTTCGGACCGAAGGATTTGCCAGGGAGTAGCGTGTAAGGAGACAGCATTTTCATGGAGAACAAAAAGAGCTTCCATTCCGGCTTCGTAGCCATCATCGGGCGGCCCAACGTGGGCAAGTCCACCCTCATGAATGCTTTCGTGGGAGAAAAAGTGGCTATCGTATCCAGCCGCCCCCAAACCACCCGCAACCGCATCATGGGCGTGATGACCAGGGAGGATTGGCAAATCGTTTTTCTGGATACACCCGGCCTTCATACCCCCAGGACAAAGCTGGGAGAATACATGGTAAAGTCTGCCAAGGATGCCATGGAAGGCATGGATGTGCTGCTGGTGCTAACTGATGCCACAGCGGTTGGCCCTCAGGACAGAAACATCGTCACCTCCCTGGGCGATAAGAAGGTTCCCAAGGTGCTGGCACTTAACAAGATCGACTTGATCCCCAAGGAGAACTTGCTGGCACTGATCTCCTCCTTCTCCCAGGCCGGGTATAACGCCATCGTACCCATCAGTGCGAGAACACAAGATGGGCTGAATGAGCTGAAAAATGTACTGGTGGGTTTCCTGCCGGAAGGGCCCAGGTATTTTCCGGAAGATATGATGACCGACCAGCCGGAGAGGCTGATCTGCGGAGAACTGATTCGGGAGAAAGCGCTTTTATACCTCAAGGAAGAGGTTCCCCACGGCGTAGGCGTGGAGATGATGGCTATGAACAAGCTCAATGACAGCTTTATGGAGATTCATGCCACCATTTATTGCGAGCGGGATGCACACAAGGGCATCATCATTGGCAAGCACGGCTCCATGCTGCAGCGCATCGGTCAGGAAGCCCGCATGGATATAGAAAAGATGCTGGGCATGCATGTGAACCTGAAGCTATGGGTGAAGGTAAGGCCCGGCTGGCGCGACAGGATGGATGATTTGCGCACATTGGGGTACGAATAGTAACAGCATATTCTGAACAGGGTTGTCGTGCTGGCCGCATCATTGCGACTAGTACGGCAACCTTTTTTATGCATTGTATAAATGTAAACTATAGACACCAAATGTTTCCATACTGACCGTTTTATGTTATGATGGCAAGAGAAAATTTGAGTTTAAAGTGTGTTGCCCGGTTGCACAAGAAAGGATTTGGAAAATGAAAAAGATGGCGTGCTTGATCGCTGCAACAGTATTCCTTCTTTCCATGGTTCAAATTGTATGTGCGCAAGGAGTACCAACTACCATTCAAAATGATATGAAACGAAACATAGAGGTTAAGGGAATGGGGCAAGACGGGCATTTCCCGACGAATCCGGAAATCGCCGGGCAAAGCCCTGTTACCGGCAAGCCATGGACCGGAAAGTATCTGCCTATGCTGGTGCAGATTGATAATACATATGGCGGTGTTGGAAACTTGGCCCAATGGGGTGTGAATCAGGCAGATATCATCTATGAAGCGCCATTGCATCAAGGCGGATACATGTGCCTCACCTTTTTGTTCAGCGATGTGATCCCGCAAAGCGCAGGCCCAATCCGCTCTGTTCGCATGACACAAGCAGAATTGCGGGAAGAGTGGGATGCAGGATTTGTCTTCTATGGTGCTCAGGAAAGCGATGGAACCAATGTGATTTCTTTGTTCCAAAAAACTGGGGCCAGCCAAAAAGGCGTGCTCTTCAGCGGCATCGTAAGTCACAGCAAACCCTGGAAAAAGTATTATACACGCGCAAAAGACCGGCCTAATCCCCATCATGTGGATGCCGATGTAAAGGCCATGCAATCATTGATCCCGGATGATTTTCAGGCACCCCCCAGGCCGTATTTATTTACAGATGATCTTCCAAAAGAAGGGGAGCGTGCAACCAATATCTTCATCCAGCAACAAAATCCAGCCTACTCTTCTTCATTCGCTTATGATGCCAGCATCAATGCCTACCTGCGCAGTGTTAACGGTATGCCGTATGTTGACAGGAACACACAAGTGCAGCCTTCCTTTGCGAATCTCATTGTCCAGCGTACGACGCTTACTTTTTATGACAATGATAGCGCCCGGCCTGTGACTGTCAACATAGGATCCGGGAACGCTGACATTTTTATGGGTGGTCGGTACATGAAAGGGTTTTGGATGCGTACCGGCATGAATCAGCGCACTGTTTTCTTTGATCAGGATGGCAATGAACTGAAACTGCAGCGCGGCAAGACTTTCATAAGCATTGTGGATGATAATGTTCCAGTATCATACACAGGTGATTGACTGCCTCCAAGCCATACATCATACCCTGGGGTTCTCGCAGGCGCACCTGCGGTGACCTCTTTTTTGCGTCAAAAAACCCGAACAATCGATTGAAAAAATGCTGGTAATATTCGCCTTCGTATGATATAATCAGAAAAGTGCTTAGAATTTGCAGCGCGGGAGTGTTGTGTCCATGGATCGGATACGAAGGAACGAGCGGATGGCAGCCATGATGAAGATTTTATCCGCTTCACCTAACAAAATTTTCACGCTTTCCCATTTTTGCGATTTGTTTGGGGCAGCCAAATCCACTATGAGCGAGGATATAGACATTCTTCGTGCGGTAGCCAGGGAGTTTGGCCTTGGGGAGTTGGATACCGTTACCGGCGCTGCAGGCGGTGTGCGTTACCGTCCCATTATGGACAAGGAGCAGGCACTTCACTGCATCCAGGAACTTTGCGCCAAGCTGTGCTGCAAGGAACGGGTGCTGCCTGGCGGTTTTCTGTATTTTTCCGATATCCTGTCCATGCCGGATGTGGTGAGCAGTATGGGCATGATCCTGGCCGGCAAATATTATGAGGAAGAGCCGGATTTTGTACTTACCATGGAAACCAAGGGCATCCCTGTGGCACTGATGACGGCCCAGGCGCTGGGTGTTCCTTTGGTGATTGCGCGCCGCTCCAGCAAGGTGTACGAAGGCTCCGCCGTGAACATCAATTATGTATCCGGTTCCTCCGGCCGGATAGAAACCATGTCCTTATCCCGCCGTGCAGTGAAGGAAAATCAGCGTGCACTGATCGTGGACGACTTTTTGAAAGGCGGCGGAACCGCCAAGGGCATGGTGGACCTGATGCATGAGTTTTCCGTTGCGGTAGTAGGCATGGCGTTTGTCATGGCTACCGCCAATCCCCAGAAAAAGCGGATCAGCGGGGAACGCTCTCTGATGATTCTGGAGGAGATGGCGGACGAGGAGATCCAGGCCCAGGTTCGTCCCGCCGATTGGCTTTATGAATAGGTGAATAGCCTTCTGCGCTTTGCGTAGGATAAAAATGAGGTGAGTTTGCATGTCAAATATTCTGCCGCTTTTGCTTTTGCCGGATGCCGCGCAAGGTGAATCGAAAGGTGCAAAGCCCATTGCCATAAGTCCACTTCTTGGGAAACCGGTGTTTCTTCATGCCGCGAAAACGCTGGAATCAGTGGCCGGTACTTGCTTGTTGGTGCCGGAGCATGGAGAGGTAAATGCAGTACAAAGCATCTTTGCCTGTGAGAGGGAGTTTGCCGTAGGGTTTGCGGCGGCTGCTTCCGCCTTTTCCAATGGGAAGGTGCTGGTGGTGCGGGGGGATATGCCCTGCTTGCAGCCGGAAACACTGCAATTTTTGCTGGCGGCAGTGGATGGGGACGTGAAGGCTTCCTTCCTGCAATGGCAGGTGGAGGATTTGGATCAGGAACCGGGCCTGCGATTAGGCGGCACCGCCTACTGCTTTGATGCCGGGGCGCTTCAAAAGATATTGACTTCCTGTGAGGATGATTGTACACCGCTGGACGCACTGACTGCCATTTCGGAATTGGGTGTGAAGGTTGAGCCTGTGGCCGCCGATGGGGAGGAACTGATCTCTGTGCGCACACGGCTGGACCTTGCCAATGCCTTTGCCTGCCTGCAGGAAAGAATCAATAGTTGGCACATGATCCAGGGCGTTACGATATTGGTGCCCGGTGACACGTATATCGATGCGGATGTGGTCATTGGCCCGGATACCGTGATCTATCCCGGCTGCCACTTGCAGCAAGGGAGCAAAATTGGTGCCAGATGCACATTATTGCCCAATTGCCGGTTGAATGGCGCTACCCTGGCAGATGATGTGACGGTGGAAAGCAGCGTGCTCCTTCACTGCCAGGTGGGGGCCGGTACGACAGTGGGACCATTTGCATACCTTAGGCCCGAC
>JAEZLW010000054.1 GCA_023415145.1 Bacillota bacterium
TCATAACACCATGCGTGCTATATATCAACCATCGATCCGTTGATGAATGAACCCAGCCTGATATTAGAATCGGGAGGATATGTTTTGAGGGTCCAGCACCGGAATACAAAAGAGGCCCAACATAATCGCAGGCAAGGGATATACTAAAAACCGGCCGCCAGAAGCAAAATGATTCCGGTGGCCGTTGTTATGGTTTTGCTAAAATGGATTCTCTTTATTGCCCAAGCAGATCCTGGGAAGACTGATAAGCAATGCCTTCCGGCAGCGGCATTTCCTCCTCATCCTGCCGGCCTTGCTTCAACAGCGTCAAGCGGCCTACGGAGACTTCGTAGGCTGTTTTGTTGAGGATGGTACCGTCAGCCAGCTGTTTTTGATAGGCGCGGCTTTGAAATCTGCCCTGAACCTGAACATGATCTCCTACCTGCAAATGGCTTGCGAAGCGGGCGGTACGGCCCCAGGTGATACAGGGGATGTAATCGCTTTTTCCGTAGGCACGGTTCACTGCCAGCATCAGGTCGCAAATTTCCCTGCCAAATGGCGTGGTACGGTAGGAAGGCGCTTTGCAAAGCGCGCCATATAACTGTACCTGATTGGGATTTGGAAGTTCCTCCGGAGTCAGGAGCCTTTGTACAAAGCCTGTGATCAAAAGCCGCCCCGCGCCTTCCACCACTTTATTATAGCTTCGAAGCTGCCCCTCCAGCGCCAGGGGTGAGCCGGGGCACAGCCCCTGATTTTCCATCAGTCGTTCGCTGATGGTAATGGGAAGCAGGTCTTCCGCCCCCGACAGGCGGGGAACAGACAGGGTGGCATAAAAAAACTGTTCTGCGAATACCTCATGCCCATAGACAGGCTGGGTTGACAGCGTGCCGCCTAAACGTAACAGGTTGCCCGTTTCTTCCATTGCAATTCACCTCGCAGGTGCAGGAGTTAAAGACGGGATGGGATGCTGTTTCCCCTGCACATCTATTGTTGTTTCTCCGCCTAAAAGGATCTGTGATACGGGTATGATCTTGTAGCCCAGGCCTTGATAATGCTCAATCACATCCGGTAATGCCTGAAGTATGTACTGGGCGTCGTTGTGAAACAGTACGATGTCGCCGTTTTGCACGTTTGTTGTACATTGCCTGATGATATCGGCGGTACCCCGGTTTTTCCAGTCCAGGGAGTCCACGCTCCACTGTACCACTTCATACCCTTCCGCCCGGCTCGTAACGACCACTTTGTCATTGTAATCTCCGTAGGGAGGACGGAACAAGGTGGGGCGAACACCCGTTATTGTTACCACCTTATCGCTCATTATCCGCAGTTCTTCTTTGATTTTTGCCTCGCTTAGCTGACTCATGTGCGGATGACTTTGAGAATGGTTGCCAATCTCATGCCCGCGGGCAACGATTTCCTTTACCAGTTCCGGATATTTATCCACCCAGAAGCCTACCAGAAAAAAGGTGGTCTTCACACCATATTCGTCCAGAATGTCCAAAAGGGGAATGGTCTGATCGCCGCCCCAGGCAGCGTCGAAGCTGATGGATATGACCTTGTCATCCCTTGCCACGCTGTACACAGGCAGTTGCCTTTTGTGGCTGACAACGGTAATGGAATCATCCTTCAGCCCGCCGGCATACAGTACGGACACCACAGCCAGGCACAGGCACAGCGCCAGTTGTCCGGCGGTCTGGCTGCGCAGTGCCTTACTCATGTTTCTCAGTAGCCTGCTCGCGGCGGCAGCCGCCTTTTGCAAAAACCCGGTGCGCTTTTCCTCCCGCTTTACCTCCGGCGCGCCGGACAACAATCCTTTTGGTTTTAGACGCATGGGTTTATTGCTCATGCATATGCCACCACCTTTTGCCTAACCCTATGCGGCGGATGGCGGCTGTATGCCATTTGCCAAGCATCAATATAACGAATCACGAACCCAAATTCGGGCAATGTCAAAGAAAGCCCCCGGCTATTGGCCGGAGGCAAGGCGGAAGCTTATTTGTTTGTTAACCGGGCTGATGGTAAAGATAAGCGGCATGATGAAGCCCTGTGGGAGGGTAATAGGCATCTGCGATTCTGTGAAAGCCCAGCTTCAAAAGAACCTTTTGAGAACCGGTGTTTTGGGGGATGATGCCCAGCAACAAGATTATCAACCCCCAAAACATCAAAAGCATAGTTGATGACGGCCCCGGCGGCTTCCGTGGCATACCCCTTTCCCCAGTGCTCCTGTTTCAGATGAAAGCCCAGTTCATAAACACCCTTTTCCATGTCATGGGGGCGAAGTCCGCAGCAGCCCAGAAATTCGCCGTCCTCCAGGGAGAAGATGGGCCAGTACTGAACGTGAAAGCGTACGCTGTTTTCAATTTCAAGAGCAAGTCGCTTTTGCACATCCTGTTTGCTGAATTTGCTCGTGGAGCAAATGAAGCGGGCAACCTCCCTATCTCCCCAGAGGGAGCAGGCGAAGGCGGCGTCTTCCTTGGTCCATTTGGAAAAGCCGATACGGCCTGTTTTCAAAAAGTATTCTCTCATGGCTTTTCATTCGCTGGCTTCTATCAGGGAAGCTTTACACCGGATACAAGACCAGTGACCACATCTTCCATCAGTGCCAGCACACAGGGCTTGCCTTTATCGGCTTTGGCCTGCAGGTTGATTTCATCGGAATTGATGGCGGTGGGAGCGCTCTGGGCCTGGGTGATTACCAATGGAGTGCTTTCGCTGCCTAAGCGTGCGCATCCGGCGATGGATGTGCCGTTGGAGCCGTTTTTGTTGAAGGCAAAGCACCGTACACCCTTGCCATTGCGGCCTTGGACTTCGAAATCCATGGCCAGCAGGCGTTTTGCGCTGCCCCGGTCACTGATAAGTACCATCTGGTCGTTTGTGCCGATCTGTCCGCCCCAAAGGAGTTCGTCACCCGCCTCCAGCTGTATGCCCTTGACGCCGCCGGTTGCGCGGCCCGTTTGCGGTACGGTATCCTGCGCGAAGCGGATGCACTGGCCGCCCCGGCTTACAAGCAGGATATCCTGTGCTTCGGCGGCTGGAATCAGGCCCAGCAGCTTGTCGCCATCCTTTAGGTTGATGGCGGCAAACTTCTGCCTGCGCACGTCATACTCAGCGGCTGAAGTGCGCTTGACCATGCCCTGGGCGGTGATGAACAGGAAATCTGGCGCTTGGGCTAGATGGGACGTCTTCAGGCACAAAAGCTGGCACAGGCTTTCGCCATTCTCCAGCCCGGCCAGCACACCGGTCAGCAGCACACCGCGGTCCTTTGGCCGGTTGCTTTCCGGCAGGCTGCCAACGGACAGGGGATAGCAGTTGCCCCGGTCGGTGAAGAACATCAGCGTATGATCTGTGAACGTATTGAACAGGAAGCGCGGTACATCGGTAAGGCCCGACTGGGGATCAGGCGGCGGAAGCTTCTCAAAGTATTTGGGATACATGCGTTTTAGCTGTCCGCCAAAGGTATACAGGACCACCGCTTCCTCCGGCACGGCTTCCTCTTCTTCCAATGCCGAAGCATTCTCCTCTTCCCTAACAAGCAGGGTACGTCTATTCTCGTTGTGTTCCGCGGCCATTTCCATAAGTTCGGCCTTGATGACGTTCAGCAGTTTCTTTTCGCTGGCCAATATGCTTTCCAGCTTATCGATGAGTCTCTTGACCTCCTCATACTCCTTGCGCAGGGCAAGGATTTCCAGGTTCGTCAGTCGCTGCAGCCGCATATCCAGAATTGCCTGGGCCTGAATATCGGTGAGGGAAAAGCGGTCCATCAGCTTTTGCTTGGCTTCCTTGGGTGTTTTGCTGCCGCGGATGAGGGCAATCACCTCATCCAGGTTGTCCACCGCCACCATCAGGCCTTCCAGGATGTGGGCCCGTGCCCTGGCCTGGTCCAGATCATACTGGGTACGCCTGGTCACCACATTTTTTTGATGGCGGATAAAGTGGCCAATGATCTCCTTCAAGCCCATTTGCACAGGTTTGCCTTCGGCAATCGCTACCATGTTGACGCCAAAGGTCACTTGCATATCTGAATACTTATACAGGTAATGAAGCACCTTTTGCGGATCAACATCCTTGCGAAGTTCGATCACAGCCCGAAGCCCCGTGCGGTCGCTTTCATCCCGGATATCATAGATGCCACCCAGTGCGGCCTTCTTTTCTTCCGACAGCTTCAGTATTTTTTCCAGCATGCCCGCTTTGGCTACCTGGTAGGGCATTTCAGTGATAACAATCAGCTTCCGTCCGCTGGAGCCGTTTTCGATGTGCACCTTGGCACGCAACAGCAGCCGCCCGCGGCCTGTTTCGTAAGCCTTTTCGATTTCGTCGGTGCTCAATAGCACGCCGCCGGTGGGGAAGTCGGGAGCAGGGATGTGCTGCATCAGTTCCTTGACGGTGATGTCCGGCTTTTCTATTTGCGCGATAACAGCCTTCACCGCCTCGCCAAAGTGATGGGGCGGGATGTTGGTGGCCAGACCAACGGCGATGCCGCTGGCGCCGTTGACCAGAAGATTGGGGAACCGGGCGGGGAGCATGTCCGGCTCCTTTAAGGTATCGTCAAAGTTCAGGCGGAAGGGTACGGTATCCTTTTCGATATCCCGGAGCATCAGCATGGCCAGGGAGGTCATGCGTGCCTCGGTATACCGCATGGCTGCAGCACCGTCTCCGTCGATGGAGCCAAAGTTGCCATGGCCGTCTACCAGCATACCCATCAGGGAAAAGGGCTGGGCCATGCGCACCAGCGCATCATACACGGAGGTGTCGCCGTGAGGATGGTATTTGCCCAGGCAATCGCCCACGATGCGGGCGCACTTGCGGTGGGGCTTGTCCGGCGTGAGGCCTAGTTCGCTCATCGTGTACAAAATACGCCTCTGTACAGGCTTTAGGCCATCCTCCACACGGGGCAAGGCACGCTCCAGTAT
>JAEZLW010000217.1 GCA_023415145.1 Bacillota bacterium
GGGAGGAGCCTTTTTGAAAAAATGCTCCTCCCCGCACCCCACCTCGAAAAGCTTTTTGTATGGAAAAGAGTGGCATTATGCTGAATATCCTATCCGAAAATAGGAGATTTGCTATTAAAAGCCGAAAAGTATATATGATATCAAACCACAGTTACTTAAAAATTCGATTCTCCAAGCACTGAGGAGTAAGGCTTACGGCCATAGAACAAGTTGCATAAAGGAGGTGCGCATGCATGGCCTGGAAAAAAGCAACAGAGGAAGTTAATGCGCTTCATTCAAGTTTGGTTGCTCCATACAGTTGCGAACGGCGGCAGATGTTTGGGTTTCAGGTGTTTTTCATCAACAACAATATGTTTACAGGCATATACGAAGATGGCATGATTTTGCAGCTTTCCGCCGCCGAGCAAGCACAAATAATGGATGCCAATGATGAAGTAACACCATTCACACCGCAAGGGCGCAAGATGAATGAGTATGTATGGATACCTGAGCCTGTAATGAGCAATAAGGAGTTTATTTCAGAATGGATGGAAAAATCATACGTCTACACAATGGCTCTTCCGCCAAAAGAAAAAAAGCTATCAAAACACAGTGAAAAATAATAAAAGAATGTATACGCACATTGACGCACACAGTATAGAGAAAATCTCATCATTCCAAGGCAAGTTTTTCAGGGATGGGTGCGGGAAGGGAAATTTTTTCAAAAAGTTCCCTTCCCGCTAAAACATATGCGTACCCTACCCTTCGCCCCTTTGCAGCCAGTCCCTTATCATCTGGATGGCATGCTTTTCCACCCTGGATACATACGACCTGGAAATATTCAAATTTTTTGCTATTTCATGCTGATGGTGGGAGCGGCCATCCAAAATGCCGTAGCGAAGTTCCAGTACAACACGTTCCCGGCGCGGCAGCCGCTTTAAAAGGCACCGTACCCTGCCCATGGTGACGCGCTTGTGCACTTCCTCCTCCACCACATCCCCGGCGGTGCCCAGAATGTCCATAAAAGAAATATCATTGCCTTCCCCATCGGTGCCGATGGGTTCGCTGAGGGATACATCGCCCCGGCGTTTTTTTGCTGCCCGAAGCGCCATCAATATTTCGTTTTCCACACAACGGGCGGCATAGGTGGCCAGGGCGGTTCCGCTGCCTTGCTTGTACGTTTCAATGGCCTTGATCAGCCCCATGGCGCCTATATGCACCAGGTCTTCCTGAGTGCAGCCGGGTACGGTATATTTGCGTGCCACGTGCACCACCAGGCGAAGATTGTGCTCAATCAGCTTTTTGCGGGAGGTGTCATCTCCATGCTTCATGGCATTAAGACACTCCGCCTCCTCCTCTCTGCTAAGCGGCTTGGGAAAGCTGGAACGGCCCGCAATAAAACCAAGGAGAAACAAGCATTCCTTTACGATAAAGAAAAGCAACGCATCGATCATGCAACAAATCCTCCTTATGGGTTATTCTATGCCGCATAGGAGGATTTGGTTCCGCACTCTATTGATATTACTCTTGACAGACTTTTTTATTTTCTATTGAAGAAGGAATGAAGAATAGCACTTCGCATGATAGCGGCAGGGACATCGATCATCTATGGGGCGGATGACAAATCACCTGTAGCGTAAGAATCGCGGCAGGATGGAGGGTGTCATGCATTCAGTGAATCAATTCACATCACAGAGCACTTAGGACATGAAGCCGCTTTATACCGGGGCATGGTTCCGCACAGGCCCTCTGACAATATCCCCTTCCGACACATCAAAGGGAAAGGCCATAAGGAGCAGCGTTCCCGCCACGCCGTGGCTTTGCACCTCTTCTCCCGTACTTTGCAGCACAATCCTTTCAGGCTTGTACGGATGGCTGCCGGATGGCGTTAGCACTTCCAGCCCATCGCCAACATAAAAGCGGTTTTTGAGCTCCACCACTGCGTCCTCCCCCGCTTTGGCGGATGACACCATCCTGCCCACGTACTCCATGGACTGGGTAAAGCCCGCCGCGCCGCCGCACACCGCTGGTGCGCCCAGGAAAAAGCCCGTATTGCCGGGCCGGTGGCTGGCCTTGTTCAGTTCAGCCTCCAGTTCCGGCAGCATCGAAGAAAACGCCTCTTCCCCTTCCGCCAGAGCGTCAAGCCCCCGGCGGTAGGCTGAAACTACCGTCGCGACATAGTATTCTGTTTTCATGCGGCCTTCAATTTTCAACGATGAAACGCCGCATTTCACAAGCCTTGGCAAAAGCGCCAATGCGTTGATATCCTGGGCTGAAAAGATGTATGTGCCGTTTTCATCCTCATAAACTGGATAGTATTCCCCCGGCCGCTTTTCCTCCACCACCTGGTAGCGCCAGCGGCAGGACTGGGCGCAGGCACCCTGGTTGGCCCCCCGCCCGGTCATGTAGTTGCTGAGCAGGCACCGCCCGGAATAGGCCATGCAGGCTGCGCCGTGAACAAACACCTCCAGTTCCAGTGCCGGAGGTGCGTTTTTTCGAAGCGTGGCGATCTGATCCAGCGTCATTTCCCTGGCCAGGATCACCCGCTCGGCCCCAAGACTATGCCACAGGCTGGCTGCCCGGCTGTTTAACGTGTTGGCCTGAGTGCTGATATGCAATGGCAGGCCGGGCAATTCCGCCCGGAGCATCGCAACCGCACCAAGATCACTGACGATGGCCGCATCCACACCGCAGCCCAATGCAAACCGGGCGGCTCTCAGCAGTCCGTCGAAATCCTCATCAAAAGGGAAAATGTTCAGCGTCAGGTAAAACCTTTTCCCCTGATCATGGCAAGCTTTCACCGCCTTAGGCAGCGTTTCCTCCGAAAAATTCCCGGCAAACGCCCGCAGGCCGTATTTTTGCATGCCTCCGTACACGGCGTCGGCCCCAAAGTGGAGCGCTGCCATCAACTTATCCATACACCCGGCCGGAGCCAGCAGGTCCGGCACGGCTTTTCTTTGGCATTGCGTCACGGTTACAGACCTCTGCTCTCGTCGTAGGCCTTCCACAAAGGCGCGTAGATGGCCACAGCCTGGTTATGCTCCTCCAGGGTCTTTGAGAAGGCCAGTTCCCCGGTGTTGGGATCTTTGCTGCAGAAATACAGGTACTTTTCCGCCACAAACGTTTCATCCGGATACAGTGCCGCCATAATCGCACCAGGGGACGGGCTGCAGATGGGCCCCAGGGGCAGGCCGGAATACTTGTAGGTGTTGTAGGGGGAGTTGGCGTTCAAATCATTGTTGCTCAGCGACATACGCCTGACCCCGGTGATGTAGTGAACGGTCACATCGCTGCCCAGCTTCATGTTTTTCTGCAAGCGGTTGTGGAACACGGCGGAAACCCTGGCAAAGTCCGCCTCCTTGGCTTCCTTTTCAATGAGGGAGGCCAAGGTTAGTATCTGATCCATGGTCATGTTCAACTGTTCCGCCCGTTCATGGTAGGATGCGGGATAGACCACCTCTGTCTGGGACAGCAGCTTGCGGATGATGTCTTGAGGCGTGGCGTCCGTATACACCTCGTAGGTGTTGGGGGACAGATACCCCTCCAGTACATACTTGCGCTGCTTCACATTGGGGCTTTGCAGCACATCGTTTATGTAGTAGTATTCGCTGAAGCTTTCGCCAGAGCGGCACATATTCAAAAACTCTTCCTTGTTCTTGATTACACCGTCGGTAAACAGCTTGCCCGCAATATCCTCAATCGTCCAGCCGGGGATCACGGTGATTTTTGCCGTAATGGGCTTGCCGTCTCCTGTGGTCAGCTGGTTGGCAATCTCATCCATGGTCATGGATCGGGTCAACTGGTATTCACCGGACTGTATCTTCTGTCCAAGGCCGATAAAGTCGCAATAATACTTGAAAATGGTTTTGTTTCTGACAAGGTTCTGGTTTTCCAGGTTGGTAGCCACGCGGGTCAGGCTGTTCCCGTTTTCCACCACAAAGGTGATGGGTGCGCTATTGGCTGCATCCACCGGGGCCAGATAATGGCCGTACACCCAGTTCCAGCCGGCCATGGACAAGCCGGCCACCACAATCAAGGAACCCAGCACAATCAAAATAGGCCGCAGCATGTGCCACAGGCCGCTGTACCAATACAGGCCGTACTCCCGCTCGTCTCGCAAGGACTGGTGGGTATAATCTTTTTTTGGCGCACGGTTTTTCATAGAAAGCCTCCTAGCGTCAGCCTACTCCAGGCCCGGCAAATGAAATTCCAGCCCGGATGCATCCGTCAGTATCTTAAAAATATCGCCCATTGCTTGCTGCAGCCGCATTTCGGAGAGGAGATAGGCGGAAACCTCCTGATTGGCAAACAGCAGCGCTGTCAGTTGGGAAAAGCGCTGCATCTCCTCTTCATGACCGGACGACTGTGACATGGCAGCCATCTGCAGCCTGGTTTGCATCTTTTTGTATTCCGTCAAAAGTGTTTTGTTGGTTTCATCCGCCAAAACGGTTTCCTTCAACCGGATGTAGGTTTGATATTCCTCGCTTGCACGTATATCCCTGGCCAGTTCGTGAGCCTTACTATATTGCATGGTTTGTCCCTCCCTGATACAACGAATAAACCGCAAAAAAGACTGCATAAATGAAAAGCAGGACAAAGCCTGCTGGTATAACACGAATACTTATCGAGCCCAATTCTCCCCAGGGGAGAAATGAGGGGGCAGCGGCCCCCTCGTTTGAAATCGTCTCGCCCGGCTTCGCCGGGCGGGCGGGGCGTTTGCGAAGCAAACTTTCCTTACACTTTTCTCCGTCCGTGGGGGCGATACACCACCAAGCGATGCGCAGGATGGTGTGAGAACCCACAGGAGAAAAGTGCAAAATCGTAGAAATCTAACGCCGTAGGCGTTAGATTTCTACGATTATCGGCAATACCATGGGATTGCGCTTGATCTTTTCGTAGATATAGCGGTGCAGCTCATCCTTGATTCTGTTCTTCATGGGCATCCAGTCGCTTCCGTCGATCTTGCCGTAGGAAATGATGATGCTGCGCACCAGATCCCTGGTGGATTCGATGATATCCTCATTCTCACGCACATACACAAAGCCGCGGCTGATCACATCCGGCCCTGATACCAGTGCGCCACGGTCCCTGTCAATGGCCATGACAATGATGATGAGTCCGTCCTGGGACAGATGCTTGCGGTCGCGAAGCACCACGTTGCCCACATCTCCGATGCCAAGGCCGTCCACCAGCACGCCGCCTGTAGGCACCGTTTCGGTAATCGCCAGGGAGGTGTCGCTCATCTCAATCACCTGGCCCATTTCCGGTATGACGATGTTTTTGCGGTTCATGCCCAGGGATTCAGCCAGCTCGGCGTGCTGCCAAAGCATGCGGTACTCCCCGTGAACAGGGATGAAATACTGCGGCCGCACCAGAACATGAAGCAGTTTCAATTCTTCCTGGCAGGCATGACCTGAAACATGCACCGCCTCCAGCGCGGAGTAAATGACCTCTGCCCCGCAGCGGTACAGTTGATTGATCACCCTGGCAACGCTTTTTTCATTGCCGGGAATGGGCGTAGCGGACAGAATGACCATGTCAGACGGCCGTATCTGCAGCTTGCGGTGCTCGTTGAAGGCCATACGGGTCAGCCCGCTCATGGCTTCGCCCTGGCTGCCGGTCGTAATCACCACAAGCTGGTCATCGGGAACGGTGTCAATGTCGTCCATCTCCACCAGAAAGCCTTCCGGTATGGTGAGCTCGCCGATCTGCATGGCCACCCGGCTGACGGTGATCATGCTGCGGCCAATGAAGCATACCTTGCGGCCAAAGCGCACAGCATTGTCGATCATCATTTGAATTCGATGAATGTTGCTGGCGAACATGGCCACAAGAATACGGCCCTGGGCCTTTTCAAACAGCTTGAAGAACGTCTCGGCGATCTTGCGTTCGGACATGGTGTATCCAGGCCGCTCCACGTTGGTGGATTCGCACAGAAAGGCCAAAACACCCCGGTCGCCGATCTCGGCAAAGGAGGGCAGATCAGTAACCTCCCCGTCAATGGGGGTATAGTCAATCTTAAAGTCGCCGGATACAACCACCGTGCCTGCCGGGCAGGTGATGGCCAGCGCCGTCGCCCCGGCGATGGAATGGCTGACCTTGATGAAGCGCACCGAAAATTTGCCCAGCCGTATCTCATCCCTGGGCTGCACCACGTTCAGCGGTACGCCTGTAACCCTATGCTCCTTGAGCTTCATGTCCACCAGCGCCATGGTGAGCCGCGTGCCGTACAGGGGCGCGGGCACCTGCTTCAATACATACGGCACGGCGCCGATATGGTCCTCATGACCATGGGTGAACACGTACCCCCGCACATTCTCCTTCTTCCCCACAAGATAGCTCACATCGGGAATCACAAGATCGATGCCCAGCATATCCTCCTTGGGGAACATGGAGCCGCAGTCAACTACAATGATATCGTCCTCATACTCGTAGACGGTGATGTTCTTGCCAATGCCATCCACTCCGCCCAAGGGTATGATGCGAAGTTTGCCCTTTGATACCACGAGAAACCTCCTTTCCTGGTTTCCAAAAATTCCTGAAATCACATTCTGACCTGGGAAAAAGTACGCAAAAACGCAACGCCTGCAACACTGCACGGCGGCCATTTTCAGCCGGACTCCTATTTACCGTTTTCCTATGTTTTATTTAACGGAGATGTTCCTGTCTTTTTGCAAGACAAGCAAACGCTCCGTGTCATCCGCACATATCGGTTGTCCCTTGTTCGGCAACCCACGGTTCCCATGCATTCAACTTATTATATCACAGTTCATGCCGGCTTACTAGTGAAAATCCATCGAAATGGACGCTGCGGCCAGCGAATTTTCGATGGATTTTTTGGTTGAATCGCAAAATACTCCTTCATTTTACAGGCTTGTCCCCATTTTTTGACCACGCTGAACCTCTTATATTTGGATTTTGTGAGTTTTACGCCTGCTTTTTCTCTACGGCTATCAGCTTTGGAGTCCACCTAGCATCCTTACGCAAACGGCCATCCAGCAGCTTCAGGATCAGCAAGCTGAACATAAGCCCGGCTGCCGCACCGATGATGGCCGGTACATCCCCTCCCAGAGCCCAGCCTAGGCCGAGTCCGACCATAAATCCGCATAGCGGCATGGCATAGGCTAGCAGCGATGCTTTGGCCACCTGGCCATCCGGCATGCTGACGGTCACGCGGTCACCCACCTGGGCATCTCCTGGAATTTGGATCATGGCCTGATGTTTCTCCCCGGTACAAGCGCGGCAGTTTTCACATGCTTCGGGACGACAAAACCGAATGGTCAAAAGACCATTTTTTTCTTCAACAACTTCTCCTGTTTGTTCCATTTTCGCTTGCCTTCTTCCCGGCATGCCGTCCAAACCAGCATGCCCGAATTCATCATAACATATACAGCAATTTCGTGCAATGTTGGCCTAATGCGTTGCATTTGATCAACATTGCACGATTCTTCGCACGGTTCACTCTAGTGTCTAGTCATTATACCTTTCATCATTCCGTTAATAGCTGACCTACAAAAAAACAGCTCCAGGGGAGCAACGAGGGGGTCGAAGCCCCCTCGTTTGAAATCGTCTCCTCCGGCTTTGCCGGAGGGGCGAGGCGCTTGCGGAGCAAGCTTTCCTTACGCCTTTCGCCGGCCATTGGCGCAGACAATAGGCGAAAGGTGCAAAACTCGAGAAAATGGTCATGCCATTTTCTCGAAATTATATCATATCACCCGCCATGATTCGGATATTCTCCGGTGCTTCCCCCGAATGGGCGGCAGTCAATGTCAATATCATCGTTGCCTCGGTCTGGGTCAGCTCCTTTTTCTCCACCAGCACGGTCACAGCCCCACGCTGAACCACCGCCACGCAGGGGGCAAGGCCCGCCCCGGTGAGCGCGCCTTCGATAGCCAGTTCAGTTTCCCGGCATCGTATCACTTCCAGCAGTTCTTCCTGCGCCTGGTCACGGACGGTTTGGTCCACCTTTTCATTCGTCGCCAAGGTCTCAAGCGCAGCCATATCCGCCTGACGCGTTGCCTCCCGCTTTTCCTGATAGGTTGCCAAAGGTGTTTTGGTGATGCTGGCGGTCGGTGCGGCATCCCCTTCTGTCCGCTTGATGGGCAGCGACACCGTTTGTGCCCCCTGCAGCTGATACTGATTCCACAGGTAGGAGCCTGCCAGCGTCACCAGTAAAACGCACAGGAAAATCAGGTTTTTGTGTTTTTTCATTTTCTCAAACATACCCATCCTCCTTTACTTCTGCGATCTTTGCTCCATAGGAAACACCTGAACCGACTGTTGATCAAGCCCCAACAACGTCTGCACGGCACGCATCAGCATCAGCCGCACCTCCACTTTATTTGCGCCCTCTGCCACCACCACAGCCCCAACTGGTACCGTACTATTGGCAGTCTCTCCCCACAAATCCTTTTTTTCCGGCCCGTAATAGATTGAAATTTCCACTTGCCCGCAACCCTCCATGGCGGACAGCACCTGACCGATGCGCTTTTCCATGTCGCTTTGGCCACTGGTCAGGTTAAAATCGGTCAGAAGCAAAGCGCCGGACAGCGCAAGCAGCAGCACCAGTATCAGCCACTGGCCATGCTTTTTTTCTTTCCACTTTTCCCACAGCACCTTGAAACTTAACATGCTTATGTCCCCCCCGCTTCCACATGGATCAGGCTTACCGGCAAGGACAGCGCACGGGCCACCTTCTCCCGCAGCTTTTGGTATTCATCCTGATGAATCCCCTCTCCTGCGAAAGCGGGCACAACCGCTGTCATGACAAGCAAGCGGACAGACACGATCTCCCCATTTGAGGAAAGCTCAGCCTGCGCGGTAATATCTTTGTACCCTGCGCTATGCACTGCCCCTGCAGCGGCATCCTGCACCTGCCTTCGCAGGCTTTCAAGCACGGCATCCCGGTAGCTGCCTGAATCATGAAGCATGGTAAGCTCCGTCTTAAGCTGAAAGCGCATCAGGCCGGCAATGTCCGGTATTGGCAGCTTGATAACATTCAAAAGTGAGGTAAGTATGGTGAGCATCATCAATAGCCCCATGACCATGCGTCCAGCCTTTCGAAGGCCGCCTTCCGGCAAAAGGTGTTCAGCCAGGGTAGTCAATATCCCCAGTACAGCCATCTGCCGCAAGAAAGCATTCATCGGCTCCCTCCTAACGAAGCATTACTGTCAGGTTTCCCACCACAAGCATCTGTGCAATCAGCAGCAGGAACATGGCGCTGATGGATAGCTGTATGATGAACAGAAGCATCAATACGTTGGAAAAGTCGTACAGGCAGTCGACGATGCTGCTTTCCGCCACGGGTTGCAGGATTGCCGCGCAGAGCCTGTAGATAAGAACCGCGCACAGCGCCTGGATCATGGGGGTCAGGCAAATGCCTACCAGCACCGCAAGTCCTGTCGTGCCCAGCGCGTTTTTGATCAGCAGCGAGCAGCCAACAAGCGTATCCACCGTATCCGCAAACATGCCGCCCACGATGGGCACAAAGTTATCGATGGCATACTTGGCGGTGCGGATGGATACGCCGTCCACCGCTGCGGTGCCCAGGCCCTGCACCATGGTCACACCAATGAATACGGTGAAGGAGACGCCCAGCGTCCAGTTGGCCATCTGCTTGAAAAGCGAGGCTAGACGGCCGACATGCAGCTTTTCGCTCACATGGTCCAGCATGATGAGCACCGCCGCACCCACGGCAAACGGCATGGTCACATGCCGGACAAGGGAGGTCATGGTGCCGCTGGCTGCCACCACTGCAGGCTGGAAGAATGCGGCGCTGGCGGTTCCGCCCACCGCTGCCAGCAGTGTTAAGAGCAGCGGGAACAGGTTTTGCATGGCGCCCGACAACAAATCAATGGTCTTTTGTGCCAGGGCGATATGCTCTGTAAGGTCCTGCACCATGAATACTGCCACCAGCAAAAAGCACACATAACGGCTGATTTCCGCCACGGCATCCCTGGCGAAAGCGCCCCGCATATGCATCAGGATACCGCATAACACTGCCGGCACCAACACCCTGGTAATACGCCACAGGCTTCCCGTCAAAGCAGATAGCAAACTGTTTCCCAGGGATTCCAGAAGCTTTGAAAAGTCCCAGGTGACTTCTCCCCGCGCCAGCTTCAGCACCGTGTCACGGATGTCGACAGGCTCCGCAGTCATGCTGTCCACGGCCTGTTGAAATTCCGAAATGGACAGGGAATCAAGTACACCTTCCAGGCTCTTTGTAAGCTCTTCAGCGTGGGCAGCAGGCATGAAAAGGAGCAGGGCGAGCAGCAGCCAAGCAAGGTACCTCACGGCACCACCTCCAGCACCAGCTCCACAAGCGCCACGATAATTGGGGACGCCATGGCAAGCACAAGCACCTTGCCGCCCATCTCCACTTTGGCGGCCAGGCTGTCCTCACCGGCGTCCCGGCAGGTCTGGGCGGCAAACTCTGAAACATAGGCCACCCCCACCACCTTCAGAAGAACCTTCAGGTAATCCTGGGCAAGCCCAGCCTTGTCCACCAGCTGCCCCATTACTGCCACCACGGCCTGCAGGCGGCTTACCGCCAGAAAAAACACCAGCGCGCCCGCCGCCATCGCCAAGAGGGACGCCATTTCCGGCCTGGACCCACGAACCACCATGGCCAGGAGCGCCGCTGCCACCCCCAGGCCGGCGATCTGCAGGATTTCCATAGGCACACGCTCCAACGCATCGTCTAGTATAGTTGAAAAATGCTTTTGACGCTGGCAAACAGTTCCGCCACCAGGTTCACAACCATCAGCAGCACGATTACCAGTCCCGCCACTGTGGTCAACATGGCCATGTCCTCCCGGCCGGTGCGGGTCAATATCTGACTGATCACCGATACCATGATCCCAATGCCCGCTATCTTGAAAAGCAGTTCCACCTGCATGATGATCTGCCCTTTCTTTCCTTGATGCTTCACAACAAGATAAGCAGCAGCACCGCACCGCCAGCCAACCCCAGGCTACGGTAAAGCTTGCAGTCCCGCTGCGCCTTTTCCTCAGCTTCCTTCTTCAGCACCTTTAGTTGCTCCATGGATTGTGCAATGGCTGTCCGGCGCTTTTCCACAAGCCCGGTGCCAAGCGTGGAAAAACAGGCCGCAAGCACCTTGTCCTCCGGAGCATCCGAACTTTTGCCAGAGGATTGCCATGCCTGCGCCGCGGTAAAACGCGGATTTTCTTTGAGCGCACGTGAAAAGGCCGACAGACGCCTTGCGGTTTCCCCGTCACCCTCCATCAGGACCACCTCCCGCAAGGCGATTCCCTCGTGCGCAAGCTTCAAATCAATCATCTCCAGCGCTCGCAACCATGACGCCAGGTGCTCCACCCGGCCCTTTAATCTTTGGGATGCCTCCATGCCCAGCAATGCGCAGGCTCCCGCAGCCAACACGGCGCACACCAGGCGCATCATACGGCTTTCAGGCAGGAGTCATGAAAGGCGGTGATCCGCCCCGGTACACTCCTGTCCAATATCACATACAGTCCAAACACTTTTTCTTGCATCAGCACTTTGAGTGCGGGCCGTTCCACAGCCTGTTTCAGGCTCTGCCCGTGCACGCTGGTCATCACCGGCACGCCGCAGCGTACGGCCTCCAGCACCGCCAATGCATCCTCCTCCCCACCCAATTCATCTGTCACCAGGCACCCTGGTGCCATGGAGCGCAAAAGCCATTGCATCCCCACAGACTTCGGGCATCCGTCCAGCACATCCGTATTTCTTCCAACCTTCAACTGCGGCACGCCATGCACGCAGGCGGCCAGCTCCCCCCGCTCGTCGATCAGGCAGGCCGCCACCGGCTCCCGGCCGAAGGTACCATCGGAAAGCTGACGGCATATGTCCCGAAGCAGCGTCGTCTTTCCCGCCCCCGGCGCACCGATGATCAGCGTGCTTACAAGCGTTCCCTCCGGATAAAGGTGCGGCAGAACCTCGTCCGCCGATCCCGGAAACTCCCCAGCGATGCGGATGCATAGGGAGGCGATGTCACGCAGCGCACGCACCTGGCTGCCCTGGGTCAGTACCCTGCCGCACAGGCCCATACGGTGCCCGCCTTTGAGCGTCACAAACCCTTGGCGCATCTCCTCCGCCCTGGCATACAAAGCATGCTCGCAAAGTGCTTCCGCCATCTCCGTCACCTGTTCCCCATTGGGAATGAAGGCCGTCTTCTCCATGCCTCCTTCCGTTTTCAGGCTCACCGCCTGATCTGCCCGGATACGTATCTCCCTAAGCGGCCCGGCCTCTTCCAGCGCGCGGGCCAGCCTCTCCGGCAAGCAGGCTCCCAGATAGGCAGCCGCTTCCTTCCAGTCCATGGTCATCCCTCCGCAAATCCCTATGTTTTTTCCGTGGAGGTTATACCTTCTTTATTCAAACAGTATGATTCCCAAAGCCTCATACAGGGCGGCATCCACCCGGTCAGCCTTTGGCAGCTTGAATGCTTCCCGTGCCTGCAATACTGCCCGGCTGGTACCCGCGCCGTACACCCCGTCCGGATTGCCGGTGGAAAAGCCCAGATTATTCAGGCGCTGCTGCACTTCACGCACATGGCTGGAACGCTCGCCGGGAACGAGATTGGGCAGGTAGCTGTCCAAAGCCCCGTAGGGACCGCCCTCAATGACTACTTTCGTTCCGTTGGGTACAAGGCCGTATAGCTCCTCCGCCGATCTCACATACATGCGGATGCATCCATGGGATGCGTTGGTGCCTATGGAGCCCGGCTTGTTGGTGCCGTGAATGCCAAACTGCCCCCAGGGCACATTCAGCCCAAGGAACCTTGTGCCAAAGCCGGACATCTTGCTGGAAAAGCGGTTGGAAACCCGCCATGTACCAATTGGCGACGGATTGTCCGCCGTTCCGGATGCGATGGCGTATGTCTTCAATACCTTCGTTCCTTCGTACAATGTCAGCGCTTTTCTCACCAGATCAATGTGGATCCATTTTTCCAGGGGCGCTGCTGATGCGGGATTGGCCTGCGCCTTTGGATCGGGTACGATCAGCGCGATAACCAGCGCCAGCACCAGGCATATGAGGGCCGCAAGGCGCATGCCGCCGCCTCCTTTAGCCGGGAATGCCCCATTCTATGCACGACAAAGCGCCGCTATACCCATTTACCCTTTTCCGGGCATTGTATCTATGCCCGAATGTAATACAAAGGGATCATCGGAAAATGTTGACACGAGTCATGATGCATACTACAATGTGAATATATATAGAACGATTGGGAGAAATGTCATAAGGAATGGGGTAACCAAATGAAGGGATTGGGCTTGGTGTTGATCCTTGCGGGCCTTGTGGTACTGGCCATGGGCATATACGGCTTCATGAAGCTGAATTCCAGCGAGTTTTCCGGCGAACTTGCAGACTGGGCCATTGATACCTTCAACGCGCTGGGCGGCAGGAGCGCGCTTGCCGCCGATCAATCCCTTCAACTGGGCCTTGTACGTAACCGGATACTGTTAACGGCCACCGGTGCTGCCTGCATCATACTTGGGGTTGTCTTGCGCAAAAAGCAGTCCGCCTGAGGTTTGTCGAATTTTTCAGGCGGCTCGTCTACTTTAATCCATCAGTTCCACCAGTATGGCATTTTGAACATCCATGCCCCGGCGCGTCAAACGCAAGCAGCCAACCTCGTTTTTGAGCAGCCCCTTTTGAATGAGGGGGCTGATTTTATTCCCGAAGGCCTCCTGAATCGTTCTCCCGTGGAGGTAAAGAAATTCCGCTTCCGCAACGCCTTTTGATACCCGCAGCCCCAGCATCAGCGTTTCAAACTCCGCCTCCCTGCTTGGAATCGCCTTGTATTCTTTCAAGGGTATCACACCCCTGTCCATGCTCTTCAGATATTCGTCAAGATCAGGTGTATTTCCAAAGCGGATATACTTGCCTTCCTTTGGATCGCATGCCAGTTTGCTGTGGGCGGCTGCGCCCAGGCCCAGATAGCAAGCCCCCTGCCAATAGCCCAGGTTATGCCTGCATTCACGGCCAGGCCTGGCAAAATTTGATATCTCATAGGGGGGAAGCCCTGCCGCCTTTAGGATGCGCATGGCATCGGAATACATGGCCCGCTCCGTCTCTTCCTCAGGGATGAAAAGCGTGCCGGCCGACACCTGCTTTGAAAGCTGTGTTCCATCCTCCAAAATCAGCCCATAACAGGATACATGCTCCGGGGAAAGGGTCAAGGCCGATGCCAGCGTTTCCCGCCAGTCTGACCAGGTTTGACCTGGCAAGCCAAACATCAGGTCAATATTCAAGTTGTCAAATCCCGCCTGCCGCGCCAACTGTACGGAAGACTCCACCTCCTCCCAGCGGTGGATGCGGCCCAGCGTTTGCAACAGCTTCTCCTGCCTTGCCTGAGCCCCCAGTGACAGCCTGTTCACTTTTCGTGCTCGCAGCATGGATAAAAAATCTTCCGTCAGCGTACCAGGGTTCGCCTCGCAGGTGACTTCCGCATCCGGCTTCAGCAAAAAAGCATCCGACAGACAATCCAGCACATTTGCCATCAGATTTGCAGGCAGCAGGGAAGGCGTCCCGCCGCCGATATACACCGTGGATACAGGCACAGGATGAAGCTTCTCCGCTCGCATGCGTATTTCCCGAATCAACGCATGGCAGTAAGGCTCCATCAGGTCTTCCCGTCCAGCGCAGGAAGCAAAGTCGCAATAACGGCATTTGCGCATGCAAAAGGGGATATGTATGTAAATTTCCATACTGTCCACCGTCCCACTCCTCCCCTCATGTTTATCGTTATTGTACCATGGCAACTGTTTTGTAGCCAGTTGACCTGAAGGCAAATTAAAAAATCAGCAGCCTGGCAAAAATCAACACCTGAATTACGGAAAAAGCACGTGCAAATCTTCACAAAATCATGTATGATAATTGAAGCGTTATTTTATATGGAGGGTAATCAATGGAGTGGCTTGAACATGCGGTACATATCATTGCCGAAGCCGGTATTCTTTTGGTGGAAAGCGCAGGCATCCTGGTGGTTCTTTTGACCGCTGCAAAAGGTGTGATGGGATATTTTAAGAAGGATCCGCATATCCGGCTGCGCCTGGCCCAGGGCATCGCACTGGGGCTTGAATTCAAGCTGGGCGGCGAGGTGCTGCGCACCGTTATTGTACGCGAATGGAATGAACTGGCTATTCTTGGTGCCATCATCCTGCTGCGCGGCCTGCTGACAGTGCTTCTCCACTGGGAAATCAAGCACGAGGAAGAGCGGTATGAAAGGTGTCTGGAGCCCAGCACAACACATCCGGTGGATGGCCGTTCAGGCAACGACAAATAAACCGGGCAGATGCTATGGATCATTGTGACGATAGCATGGCTATAAGCCAGAAAGCAGATCGCCCTGTATTTATCCAGTTTGAGACAGAGCGGCTGATCGTTAGGGATCACCGTCCTGAGGATCTTTCTACCCACCACACCCTATTTTCCGATGAAAAAGCCATGTACTATTTGCAGGACATCAAAACCGAATCCATGGCGGAATCGGAAGCAAACCTCAAGTTCGCCATGCAGGAAATTGGGCTTGCAAACCGTGCGCATGTATTTTTGCGTATGGAGGATAAGTACACAGGCAGCCACATAGGTGAAATCGGGTATACGGTCAGTTCCTTCACCCCACTTGGCAAGCTGGCTGACCTGGGTTACTTCACCTATCCCTGCTTCTGGAACAAAGGCTACACCTCGGAGGCCGTAAAAGCGCTGCTTCGGTTCGCGTTCACTTTGGATAACGTATGTCGCTTGTCTGTCGGCTGCCTGAAAGAGAACGTAGGCTCCGAGCGGGTCATGGAAAAGTGCGGCTTTATCAAGGAAGCG
>JAEZLW010000064.1 GCA_023415145.1 Bacillota bacterium
GGCTGACCAACACCATCCTTAGCATCCTCACCAACGAAAAGTACAAGGGAGACGCCCTTCTGCAAAAGACCTTCTGCACCGACTTCCTGAACAAGACGATGAAGGTCAACGAAGGCGAGGTGCCGCAATATTACGTGGAGAACAGCCACCCTGCCATCGTCCCGGCTGATATGTTTGAGATGGTTCAGCAAGAGCTTGCCCGGCGTAAGCTCCTCGGCAAGCAACACAATGGTACCAGTGTCTTTGCGGGGAAAATCGTTTGTGGCTGCTGCGGTGAAAGGTACGGAAGTAAGGTCTGGCACTCCAACAGCAAGTACCGCCGGGTGATTTGGCAATGCAACGCCAAGTTCAATGACGGCCACAAATGCCAGACCCCCCACCTGACAGAGGATCACATCGAGCGGTGCTTTCTAGAAGCCTACAATCAACTCTTGGCCCAGCGCTTTTCCATTGCAAGTGAGTATAAAGCCATCATGTCGTATTTGATGGATACGGCGTCCATTGAGCGCGAAGCCGCCGCCTTGAGGGACGAGATGGCCGTGATGGACGAACTGATCCGACAGGGTATTTTCCAGAATGCCAGTATGGCGCTCAATCAAGAGGACTACCAACAGCGATACGACAGTCTGGCCAAGCGGTACGAGGATGCCGCCACACGGGTTGCTGCCATTGAGGATGAGTGCGCCGCCCGGAAAGCAAGGCGACATTCCATTGACCTCTTTCTGAATTCCCTGCTGAAGAGCGACGAAGTTGTTTCGGAGTTTTCGCCATCACTCTGGAATGCAGCGGTCGACCACGCAACAGTCAACGCCGATGGAAGAATGACATTCACCTTTCGAAGCCAGATGGATATTAACGTATAGGCAAACCAACGGTAAGCCCGCATACTTCGGTACGATGCCGAGGAATGCGGGCTTTTTTTGATATAGACAAACACTTAGCGACGCTTGATGAGATGCATCTAGTTCTCATGTGTAATGGTCATGGCTTCGGATGTGCCCAAATAGAAATAATCAACCTCGGCATCGTAACGAGGGAGGTCAGAAACCGGGGGGACTTTTGAATTTTCATTATTGCAACATTGTCAGGACGAAGCGGGGAGAAAGCTATGCAATGTTCATTTCTTCAACTTATGCGTTTTTTGATACCAATTCAGGCGGATGACATTTTTTATATATTGACTGACCGGAAAGACCTGTGAGCATGGCCAGAGCTGCCTCTTGGCCTTCAGCATTGAGTGATTGAAAGATCGTCATCGCCTTGGCTAATGATGAGTCAGCAGGAATGCTGGTTTCGATGACGTGAGCCTTGTCGGTCAAGGCAAGTAGATAATCAGCAGAGACATCAAGCATTTGAGCTGCTCTTGCAACGATCTCACCCTTAGGCACGGTCCCATTTTTGGCTATGGCAGAAATCGTTCCCTTTGTGCAGCCAAGCTGGTCTGCAGCAAATTGACTGACAGGAGCGATTCCTTTTTTCTGGCAACAGTTTGCATATCGTTCGTAGAATGTCATAGGAACCATCCTTTTTCCGCTTCAATAGTTTGATAAATTTAACTGGAACCCCTTGACAAGTTTAATGTATGATACTATCATAATACTTGAAGTTCAGCGTATTAGACTCAGATAGCGCTTGTGAAGTAAACGGTTGGAATAAAGTACGCAGAATCATACATTTTATCATACCACGACAGTTGAAGAAATTCAACTTCAGTATGATAAAAAGTGCGTTCACTACTGCGGATCGAGTACAATGTTGCATGCAGGAGGTACTGCTGTGGACAATCAATGGGCGATTGACGTTGTAATCAACCTGCGAAAGCTAGGACTTTCCCAAAAGGAGTTTGCGAAGTTGTGCGGGTATTCGGAGCAATACATGAGCCAGATGCTCCGGGGAAAGAAAAGTACCGATCCCGCCAAAGCCAATGTGGCAAGAGTACTGCGCAAGCTGATTGATCGGAACAGGAAGCAGAATGGATGAATAAGCGGCAGCAAGCGACAAATCGTGGACAGACATATGCCTATTACTCTGAGATATTTGAGAAGAAGATCGAATGGTTGTGGTATCCATATATCCCATATGGAAAACTGACGGTTCTGCAAGGTGATCCAGGCATTGGGAAGTCCACCATGATGCTCAATATTACAGCAGCGCTCACTGCTGGGAAGAACCTGCCTAATGGATATGTGATACCGAAACCTGAAACGGTCTTGTACCAGTGTTCGGAGGATGATCTTGCGGACACGATCAAACCGAGGCTAATTGCAGCAGGAGCGGACTGTTCGCGCGTTGTTTATATCATCGATACGGATGAAGCGCTATATTTGGAGGATTCGAGAATTGAGGAGACCATCCTTGCTACAGGCGCACGCCTGTTTGTACTTGATCCGCTGCAGTCGTTCCTTTTACAGAGCAGCGATATGTATCTTCTTGGCAGAATGCGTTCTTCGTTAGGAAAGCTGGCAGTCATTGCAGCCAAGCATAAGTGTGCAGTGATCCTCATCTGCCATATGAATAAGGCTGATGGTGGGAAATCCTTGTACCGTGCTTTGGGTAGTATTGATATTGCTGCGGTTGCCAGAAGTGTGTTGATGGTGGAAGAGAGCGGTACCGAACCGGGCTTGCGGATCATGAGGCACATCAAGTCGAGTCTTGCACCAGCAGGAACTGACATATTCTATTGCTTTGACAGAGAAAAGGGCTTTCTTTGGCTTCCGGCCATTCGGAAGGAGGAAATGCCGGATCGTCCGGAGATAGCAGATGGGAAAAAAGGCCATGCACTGGAAATGCTCTTAACGGTGCTAGCGGATGGTGACCGGCCCTGTGTTGAGGTTATGGAAAACGCCAAAGCGGAAGGAATATCAAACCGGACGATGTACAACGCAAAAAAGGATGCTGGAATTCAATCTTATAAGAAAAAGGACGTATGGTATTGGCGAATGCCGAAGAACAGATGATGGGCCGAAGGTGAAATTATGTCTGAGCATTATCGTGTGGCAGGATACGTCAAGCTAGCAAAGCTGTGGGAGCGCAATCGGGAGCAGGTCATCGCTTACCAACGGCAGTACTATGCGGAGAAATTCTCCGGCATGGCGAATGTAGAGCTGGCGGATGTCTATATTGACATCACAGGACAAAAGGAAATCTGCCATCGACCGGAAATGATACGCCTTCTTGCTGATTGCTACGCTGGCCATATCCACTGTATAGCGGCCCAGACGAAGGCCTACCTCGCCGCGAATGCTCAAGAATTTTGCTTCCTCCTGAAGACGATTTTTTCAATTGGCTGGCGCATCGATATTGTGACGGAGGATGATGCATACAACATCAACACCATCACAAACGCTGAAGATCAGTATAACGAACTCCTCCGCATGGCGAACGAGTATGCGGCGCTCGAGTCGGATGCCTACCGAAAATGGGTACACAAACTTCAGAATGCCGTTTCGGCACATAACCGGGAAGTATCGAGGTGAAGAACCGTGAAAGAACAGGATCGCGTTAAGACACAGGAGCATGAGGTAAAGGACGAGACGCAGATTGAGTCAATCAGTCGTTCGAGACCGTGGCAACCACAGGATGCTGATCGGGAGAGCATTCGCCAGAGAGTGCGCAGTGCCAAGTTCGGTGAAAACGCGGTCTTTATTCCAGCCAGGCCCAGGAAGACAATTCACGACTTTGATACGGCGAGGGTTGCTGTGTACGCCCGAGTCAGCACGATGAGCGTAGAACAGGTGTCGTCCATCGAGAACCAATCAAAGTACTACACGGAGAAAATAACGAGCACACCGGGCTGGACGATGCAGCAGATTTATAGTGATGAGGGCAAGTCTGGCACTTCGATGCGAAAGCGCACAGAGTTCAGGCGAATGCTGCAGGATGCGGCAGAACAAAAAATGGACTTAATTCTATGTGCGAGTGTATCGCGATTTGCCAGAAACGTGGCCGATTGCGTGGAGGAAGTCCGCAAGCTCAAGACAACCAATCCTTCACATCCGGTGGGTGTGTACTTTGAAACAGAAAATATCTATACACTTGATGAGAATAGCGATAATACTTTTAAGGTTCATGCTGTGCTTGCAGATTGGGAATCGGCAAACAAGAGCCGTCGCATGATCTTGTCCTATGACCAACGCATATGTACAGGGCAGTTTCCAGTAGCGGATCTGTTGGGATATCGGCACACAGCGGACGGGCAACTGGTCATCCAGGAGGATGAAGCTGTAACCGTTCGCTATATCTACACAGCATTCCTTGCTGGGCAGTCCTGCGAGCATATTGCAAAAGTGTTGACAGAGAAACAGCGTCCAACCCTAAAAGGAAGAACCGATTGGAATGCAGGAATGGTCAGGAATATCATGCTCAACGAGCGACGCTGGGGTGACCTCAGTGCGCGTAAAACGATCTGTATCGATCATGTCAGTGGAAAGACTATCAAGAACGATCACGGGCGTGATGCAGCCTATGTAACTGGCCACCATGAGGGAATTGTTAAGCCGGAGATTGCTAGGGCTGTAAAGCTACTGTCTGCAAGCAATCGCGCCTACTGCGAAACTATACCCGAATTGGCATTTATCCCAGCAGGTACATTGAAGGGCTTTATCAGCATCCTTCCCGGTTGGGATGGCGTCAGCGCTGAAATCCTTGAAGAGATATGCCGAAGTGCTTACACAGCAGAGGAAGAAGATGCGCTGGATAGAGAATCAAAGATTATCTGCGGTGAAGAGAATAGCCATATGTTGGATATGCAGTTCACTGGATATGAAGTACCACACGGCGTATCCTTTATGAATCTGCAATCACCCACGCTGACGGTCGACAAGAAGAGTTTCCGTTTCAGCGCAGCTTGTCACAAACGGTTAGATAGCGCAACGCACATCGAAGTTCTGTACCACCCGGTTCTTCAGACGCTTGCCATCCGTGCCGGTAATGCAGACATTACCAATGCAATAAAATGGGATAAAATTGATGGTCGTTCAAATATGATGACGGTTACCTCCATAGCCTTGGCCTGTGCGATTTATGAAAGATTGCAATGGAAGAAAGAATGTCGTTTCAAGTTTCGTGGCATTACCAAAGTCCGAGGTGCCGAAAGGATCATGTTCTTTTATCTGGATGAGCCGGAGGTGCAGATCGGAAAGGGCAAGAAGACAGCTGACCTCAAAAGCCTTGTTCAGTACATACCGATCAAAGAGAATGAGGGAAATGAAGATAACGAGGATGTCTCTGCTGCGTATGCATATCCCGCTGAGTGGGGAAGAAAAGGCATTGGCATGAGCTATATAGAGCGGAAGCACCGTGACAGGATTGCGGACAGTGTGACGGACACGGACATCTGCACGCGACGCAGGATTGTAGTCAATCCGCTGGTTGGCGAAATCCCTGATGCCAAGGAACTGGAGGCTGAACTGAAAAAACTGTGCTCCATCATGGAAGCATAAATGGAGGGAAGGACAATGGGAAACATTGAACAGTCCAACATACAGCATAGTCATACTCAGTCGTACTCTTCCAACGATCAAGTGCTCATCCAGCAGCTTGTGCAGTCCAGAATGAAGCAGAATGCTAATCTGGAATATGAGTCGTTTGAAGGCTATGAATTGCCCCCGGCCACACAGTTCTCGATGTTAAAGAAACCCGCCGTGTCGATCAGGCTGGGGACGATGACCTTTAACATGGCGTGTATCCGCTTATTCACCGGTGTGAAGCACATTCTGCCTATGGTTCACCCAAATAAAAGACGCTTAACAACGGTGCCTTGCGCCGAAGAAGAAGCATCTACAACAGAATGGGCCAGACAGAAAAATGACGACGTGTGGGTCAACAAAGATATCACCTCACCGGAGTTCCTGGAAAAAGTATTTAGGCTGATGCATTGGGATAGAAATTGTCGGTACAAGGTATTGGGCCGTGTCACAAATTCGCCTCGTGGCTTAGTTCTGGTATTTGATTTAAACGAAGCAATATTGTTTACACAGCCAGAAGAATATATTGACAAGAAAACAGGTGAGATAAAAAAACGTCTAATCAAGTATTATCCTGATGAATACAAAGACCGTATCGGCAAAACCTATGATGATTACATGGCCGTGCGTCAGGTGAACATGTTTGAGACACTTGATGGTTATGCAGGGATGACCTACTCAGATGCCCGTGAATCCGAGAAACAAAGCATCGTTGCTAAAGCACCTACAGTAGAGAAGCAACAGATTTCAGCAGAAGGAACGGTCGTAGAAAAAGTCACGACCTCGGCAATGGAAATGCCTGAGGTGACAACGTCACCAAACCGTATGTCAGAAAACCGCTCATCAGAACAAAGGCCATATGAAGATGGGAGGCGGCGGACGTGATCGTAGAACAAAAGCGCATGCTGCGTCCAATGCTATCTATTTATGGTTATCGATATAGGATATATATTGGTAAAGATGTAATTCGGGCACTACAGTGTCCAGAGCATATCTGCTTGAAAATAAATGAGAGCATAAATTCGATCGCTGTAATGCCGAGCGATAGTAGTGAGATCATGTCTTTTCGGGTGCCAGAAAAGTACTTTCATTCCAGGTCAAGCTTGATGCAAATTTCCAGTAAGCAGTTTGTATGTATGTTACTTGAAAAGAATAAGTTGGCAGTCACCGGAACCTATATGATCAATGGTACCTATTCAGAGATGGAGAACGCCTGTGTTTTTCGTTTGAACGATATCGTAGAAGATAGAGCTCTGAAAACGTAATATCAGGAAGGAGTGGAACGACCTCGAATAGCGAAAGTCAAAGCGAAAAAATAATTCTGAATTATTCCTTATTGATTTACCCCCTTGCCACTTATTTACCCCCTTTGGAGTTTCGCAAAATTGTATCAAAAGCTATCCTATTAGACACAAAGCGAAGCCCGCAAACCCTTGATTTTACTGGGTTTGCGGGTTTTTGTTTGCTTTGAAACAGTTAAGAAAACAGATAGACTATTTCGTTACTACCCCAAATGCCATCCAACCAGTGAAGAGACGGGATAATTTGTTAGTAGATTGGTGAGTGCTCCATGACCTCATCCTGAAAAAGGTGCTGTCATGGGGATTGCTACGCGGAGTTATTTTTTGCCGGATTCTTTTTGTGCATACTCTGCCATGCGATTGAATGGTAACCCCTGTGCCCGGCAAGCTGCACAATGCTCCTTTGCGGTCTTTCCAAACTCCTACTTCCTGTTGAGCGGCGTCAAGGTAATTTTCCACCCGCTGTCGGCATTGTTTGCGCGCCGCCAGATGCTGTTCCCCCAAGCGATGTCGTATACATGCCCAAGATCTGAAGGCGGAGCATCAAATACATCGTCGGGCCAGGTCACGGTCCATTTTGTCATTGTATTTGTAAATGCGTCTTCATTTGTGGTAACTGAACATTCAATGTCCAGTCTTGATTCATCATCTCCAGCAGATGCCTGGATCACAATGCCTGAGACCTGAACATCCTTCACGTCGCGATCCTGTGTCGGATTGATGGAAGGAGTACCACCCTTGCGGTAAAGAATCGCAGTGGCATAACCCTCCAACGTGCGTTTCACGTTGCATGTTCCAGGATTCCCTATGGCAACATTGAAAGCTCCCCATGTGCTTTCCCACTCAGGGAAAGCGTATGTATTTCTCCATTCCGGGGTTTGAACGATGCTGCTTAAGCCCCCCTGAAACCCGCTCAGGTCGTACGATATCTCAATGGTGTACTGCCCTTCGTACTGCCCGTCGATGTCCAAACGGTTATATGATTCCGTCTGAAAAAGCGTCATGTTCAACGTCCATTTCTCTGTGTTCTGCGTCCCGAAAAGCTCAAATGGCTTTTCGGCTTTGGCGTTGTCAAACTTGACCATATAGTTCGCTGCATTCTCTTGATAGTGTTTGTCAACCTCCCTGTTGAGTCTTGCATAGAATTCGTTGACGAGCTTGTAAGCCTCAAGGCCCAAGGCGCGGTCTACCGCTCTTTCGGCGATATTGGATTCCATCATCCCTTCTATGACGGCTTTCAGCGCTTTGGCGATGCCCAATGCGCTGCCCGCGGCTTTGCCTAGTTTGCCCGAGGCATCGAGTGCGTCTCCCAGCCCTTCGGCGAACTGACTGCCGGCTTCTTCTGCCGCACTTTGAGCGGGGCCGCTGTAATCACCCTGATTGAGCTGTATGATGATCTGCACAAGTGTCGCCGCCTGCCCTGCGATTGGTACCGCTCCGAGCATATCGAACCAGCGGTCAAAGATTTTTTGCATTTGTTCCGGTGAGATGGAGTTGTGCTCGTTCATGGTATTCACCAGGTCGTTCAACAGGTCGAAATCGGCTTCGCTCAGGCCCATTTCGGCAAGAACCTTTTTAATAAGCTCCTCCAGCTTCTCATCTGTGAGTTCTGCGTTGGTAAATTTGCCTTGAAAGGTCAAGTCGCTGATTTTCAGAGCGACCTGGTAGTCGTCCAGCCTGTGAACACGCGACTTGTCAAAAGTTCGGGGCAGAGCATAGGCTGTTATGGGCAACAGCACCAGTGTATAAACAAGGATCAGGATAAGCGAAACAGCCTTTTTCATTGTCCCAGCACTCCTTCCATTGCTTCAAACAGGGTATTGAGTATTTTGTTTTCAGGGTCTATAAACAAACCTTCGTTTAGCCAGCGTATGGCAGCGCCAGGTTCCTCCATGGATAGATACAGTGCGGCCAAGCCTGCATAATTGTCGCCGTTGAAAGGCTCTATTGAGAGGGCAGCATGACAGTATTGCAGGGCAATACCATAATCCGGATCGACAGGCTCGCCTGTTTCGTCCGTCCCGCCGGCTTCGATTGCAGCGCGGCACTGCTCACGCAGGTATGCGGCGCTGTAGTTGTGCTCGTTTTGCGGTATGGCGGCAGTTGTGGGCGTGTAAACAGCAAAAATTGTATCTTCAACTTCTGTGAGAGCACAACGCAGCGCTTGAAGCTGATTCACGTTAAGGAGGATGATGTACCGGAGATTATGGTCGTCATCCGATAGGGCGGGATTAAGCGCGGCTTTTTCATAGCAGGACATGGCGGCATCCTTGTCTCCTTCCGCTTCAAGCACGATCCCCTCAAAAACGTAGGGGTAAGGGGATGCCCAGCCCAGCGCAGCGATCTCGTCCCAATGATTCAGTCTGCCATCCGGCGCGGGAGCAGCGCCTTTCATAGCCAACAGGCAATCCACTGCGTGGCGCATGGCACTTATGGACGCCGCTGCCGTTCCGTAAGGATAATCGGCTGCGATTGCCAAACCGGCTTGCGTGTACTGATGGCCCATTTCAAATATCGAAACGATGCCATCCATGTACGTATACGCTATGATTTCCTCATTTGAAGCGTTCTTTTTTGCATTGACACCCGAGCTGGCGAATGCGCTCAGCCCAAGCGAAAGAACCATCACAGCCGCCAGTATTCCCAACACAGCGCGTTTGGTGATACAAACCACAACAGCCACCTCCTCCTACAAAATGTATAACCATATTGTACCAAAAAATCAGCGGGAAACAATCCCTTTTTCGGTATAACCCTGCTTCGCATAGCGCTGTTTGCGCTTTGGCAGGTGCATGCCTGCATTAAAAGTATCGGGCTAAAGCCGGAATGCCATATAACACGCTTCCGCATTGCAAAAAAGATATGAAATAAATGGAACAATAATATTTTTCAATAACAAATGTCGAAAAAGAGGAAAAATGACCCATTCAATCGTATTATAATAAGAAGTGAAAGGTGAAATGAAACAGCATAATTATCCAATCGTACGAAAGGATGGCGCTGCCATGAAAAATCTTACCATCAGTAAAAAACTGATCATAGGCTTCGGTATTGTTCTTCTGTTATTGCTCCTGTCCGGCTTGGTATCGTATATCAGCTTATACAGCATAGGTTCAGAAATTGATATTTATGAAAATCAAACCGTTCCGAACATTGACAGCACCTGGAATATGAGACATGACATGGTATCCGCCCAAAGATACCTACTGCGTGCATTTGTGCAAAAGGATGTTCAGGAAATCAAGAAGCTGCTGGCTTTGGCAGAAGCTGACGGGAAAATGGTGCAGGAAAAGCTGAGTGAGTTTGCCGGCAACCAAACGGACGCAAATAATGATGAGAAGATAAAGAAAATAAAATCATATCATGATAAAGCAACCAATATCATGAAAAGTATGGAAACGCTTTTAGGCAACCCGACAGATGATAATATACAAAAAGCGGTGGACATGTTTTTAAAGCATTATGTGCCTGCTTTTGACAATGCGGCTGCTTCTTTGATTGAGCTGTATAATGAAGAACTTCAAAAATCAAAGGTACAGGACTTAAGGGCGGACAATGTGGCAAATTTTACTGTAATTGCGCTTTTTATAGCTGCTGTAATTTTTGTCCTGATAACGGTTGTATTAGCATATACCATCAGAAAATCAATCATCACACCGGTGAAGGAAATCGAAGGTGTGTACGCACAAATGGCACAGGGCAACATACAAGCCCAGATTACATATGACAGCAAAGATGAAATGGGCAATATGGCCAGAAACATTAAAAAAACCAATGATATGCTTGCTATGTACATTCGGGATATCTCTCAAAAGCTAGACCAGATGTCCCGGGGGGATATGAGGTTCAAGGCAGACATGGATTATATCGGTGACTTTGCGGCAATCCAAGAAGCAATAGAGACTACAGCAAGCGCATTGAATGAAACGCTTCATAATATCAATACCGCCGCCGAGCAGGTCAGTACCGGTGCTTCGCAAGTAGCCACAGGAGCCCAAGCCTTGGCTGCCGGTTCTGCACAGCAGGCTTCATCCGTTGAAGAACTGTCAAGCTCTGTGTCACGAATTGCCCAGCAGGCCGCGGACAATTCCCAAAGCGTAAAGGCCGCCACACAGTATGTGAAAGAAGCCGGTGACGGCGTTGCTGCCAGCAATGTATATATGGAACAGTTAACCAGTGCAATGGACAATATCTCGGCCGCATCAGAGCAGATTTCAAAGATCACAAAAGTGATTGAGGATATCGCTTTCCAAACCAACATACTCGCATTGAATGCCGCCATTGAAGCTGCCAGGGCTGGAAATGCGGGAAAAGGATTTGCCGTGGTGGCGGATGAGGTACGCAATCTTGCCGCAAAATCTGCCGAAGCTGCAAAACAGACTGCTGAATTGATACACCGGTCCTCTGACACCGTCAATGACGGAACCAGGCTTGCCCAAAAAACTGCACAAACCTTGCAAATGGTTAAGGAGAAGGCTGACAAGGTCATTGACAGCATCATGAATATTGAACGGGCATCCAATGATCAGACCAGCGCCATTGAGCAAGTGAAGCAGGGCTTGAGCCAGGTATCATCCATTATCCAGACCAATGCTGCCACAGCCGAAGAAAACTCTGCCACCAGCGAGGAAATGTCTGCACAGGCTGTCTCCTTGCGGGAAGAGGTTGGAAAGTTCAAACTGAATACATGAGTGAGGCAATGAGTATGAACAACAAATCAGCATGGTCCATGTTACCGGTTTTGGTCCTTGTTTTTGTCATGCTGGCCTTTCCGGCCATAGCTGCAGCAAACAGTACTCCTTTGGTTTTCACACCCGACATTGTGGGTATTTGGCAGGGTGATGATGCGCTTGGAGAAATACAGGTAACCATAACCGCCGGTATGCAGTTTACCATCTCTCATCCGGGCTGTGATCTGCTGGATGAAGAAGGCACCTATCTTGCCGATGTCAGCTCCATTACAGTCACCTATGATAATGGCGCTTTTCAAATCTTCCGTTATCTGGTTGCGGGGGACACCATGCTGCTGGCAGATGAAACGCTTCAATTTCCGGTGGTACTAACCCGTATTCCCGGGAACATATAAAAATAGCTCCTTCAATTGCTGTACAGCCGCCATACCTGCTTCCATCTACCGCCGCCGGTCGTAAAGGCGGTCGGCTGGTGTTGCGCATGTAAATAATTCCCACAATGCATCCGCGCCGCCTTCCACCTGCACAACTGCGTTAAAGGGTAGTGTAAAGGCGTAGCGGCACGTGGTCAGTTTCATTTTTTGCTGCTGTCTGATGGATGAAAAGTAGCTGCGTATGTAAAATTAGCACAAATCTGTGCAAAATATATTTACTTGTATGCTAGTAGACAAAGCAGTCAAAAATATGTACACTTATGACAAAGTTCGGAAGGACTGGCGGTCGGAAACTCAATTTCGTAAACGCCATCGGATGTATTTCCAAACTCAGTCTTGCCGGTGCTTTTGCTCTACTGTTTCCAAGGTCCCCATGGAGCGCATCGTCATAGCGACAATGCCGTTTTATCTGTGCATGACTGCTCATTACTTTTGTGCCCGGCATCAGCCTGTGGCTGCCTCAAATGCTGGGCAGATCATATCAATGTTAATAGGGAGGGTTCATTATGCAAATGACATTCCGTTGGTTTGGCGAAAAAAGTGATACCATCACCTTAAAACAGATTCGGCAAATTCCAGGCATGACAGGCATCATGGGTTTTCTGGATACCAAGGCTGCCGGTGAGGTTTGGACGGAGGAAGAGATTCGGGCTTATATCGGGCAGGTGAAAGCAGCAGGTCTTAACTGCGATGTCATCGAGAGCGTCAATGTTCATGAGGACATCAAAATGGGACTTGACACTCGCGATATCTATCTTGAGAACTATAGGGTCACGATTCGCAACTTGGCAAAGTACGGCGTCAAGGTGATCGTGTACAACTTTATGCCGGTGTTCGACTGGCTGCGCACTGACCTGAAGCGCATTATCCCCGAAGACGGTTCCAACAGCCTCTACTATGACGAAGCGGAACTGGGCTCGATGACACCGCTGGACATCGTACGCAAGACCGCCGAGGATGCCAAAGGCTTCTCCCTGCCTGGCTGGGAGCCGGAACGCCTGTCGCTGCTGGAAAAGACACTGAAGCAGTACGAGCGTATTACGCCCGAAAAGTTGCTGGAAAATTACAAGTACTTCCTTGATGCGATCATCCCTACCTGTGAAGCATGCGGCGTGAAAATGGCCTGCCACCCGGATGATCCGGCCTGGCCCATCTTTGGCTTGCCGCGTATTGCACACAACCAGGAAGGCTTTGACAAAATCATTGCCCTGAACAACTCTCCCGCCAACACGCTTTGCCTGTGCACCGGCTCCCTGGGGTCGGAGCCGAAGAACGACATTCCGGCGATCATCCGCCATTTTGGCGAGATGGGTAGAATCAGCTGCCTGCATATCCGCAATGTGAAGCATTTGGGGCCGCGCCGCTTCCGTGAGGCAAGTCACTTGTCTTCGGACGGTGATCTGGATATGTTCGCCATCGTCAAGGCGATGCACGATACCTGCCCGGATGCGTATGTGCGTCCAGACCACGGCCGCATGATCTGGGACGAAACCGGCCGCCCGGGCTATGGCCTGTATGACAGGGCGCTGGGCGCAGCCTATCTCAACGGCCTTTGGGAGGCTGTGTGCAAGATGTCTTTGAAATAGCCGCGACGAAGCTGTTCCTTGAAGAGGAGTCAGGATGAGCGCTGCCATACAACAAATTCGCGAAACAGGGCGGGAGTATGCCCTGCGCGTCATTACCAACCGGATTATCAGCTTGGAATTGGCACCGGGCAGCATGGTAAGCGAAAGCGAGCTGGCCGATGAAATGGGGCTTTCCCGCACACCGGTAAGGGAAGCGTTGATTGAGTTGTCCCGCATTCATATGGTGACGGTTTATCCGAAAAAGGGCAGTACGATCGCGCTGATCGATTATGCGATGGTGGAAGAGTCACGGTACATTCGCTATTTGCTGGAGATGAGCATGGTTGAGCAGGTTTGCCGTTCGGTGAAGCAGGACGAGCTTAACAGACTTGTAAAGAACGTCAAGCTGCAGGAGGTTTGCCTGAAGAACCAGGATCTGGGCAAATTGATGCAGTTGGACAATGCTTTCCATAAAAGCCTCTTTGATATTGCCCGCAAGCCGATGGTCTATCAACTGATGCAAACAGTCCAGATTCATTTTGACCGTGTAAGGATGATGTCGCTGGAGGCGGTAAAGGATACCAAAATTGTGCAGGATCATGAGGCGATTTTGAATGCCATCCTGCGGCGTGATGCCGCCGACGCGCAAGCGATGATGGACCGGCACCTTAAGCGCTACCAGATTGATGAAAAGGCGTTACGTAATAAGTACCCGAATTACTTTGTTCCGCCGGATGCAACAAGTCTTTGATAGGTTTTGACTCTTTCCTTTAGCCCGGGGCCGTTTTGCTGCGGGTTATTTGTTGTGTGCTGTGTAACAGCTTCTATCCTTAGGTTTAGGCATGACTCATGAAAGCATACCGGCGATTTCACACAACTTGCCAAAGACCTTCATACGCCTGTCACAAAGCGGCGCTATATTGAGTGTGTCCACGGATAGAACCGGACGATAAAGGCAAGAGGAGATGAAAAACATGATCAATGGGAACACCAATCGGAGGATGAAGAGGGGAGTGGTGCTGCTTACGCTGGTGCTGGTGGCAGCAATATCGATTTGCGCGATGGCCGAAACCACAAACCAAAATCCTGCCGTGACAGCGGGTAACTCGGCAAGCGTGACGGCTCCGGTGAATATGCTTGGCCGAGGCCGGCATGGTCACATGCTTGGCGGCTATATAGCAGATTTAAGCTCGCTTACCGAAGCGCAGAAGGCTGCGCATGACAGTGCACTGGCACTGTATGAGGAAATTGAAGATGCGGTACTGTCCGACCTGGTAGCCTCCAACATCATTACTCAGGCCGACGTGGATGCTTATATTGCGCTTCGTGCTGCAAAGATGTCGCTGGGTGAGCTCGATCAGACCAATTGGACCGCGAAGCAGTATAAAGCTTTCTATGAGGCGAATGCCAAGTCTGGTGACGAGCGCAAGGCGGCCATGCAAGCGCTCGCGGAGGAAGGCCTTATGACCCAGGCTCAAGCAGATGCGCTCAGCGCGCAAGGCCAAAGCAGCCTATGGACTGTAATTGCAAAGAACGCAAGTACAAACTCGGCCATCCAGACTGCCATCAGCACAATGCGGCAGGCGCGCCACGAATTCATTAGCTCCTTGAGCGATGCGGGCATCGCAGGTATGAACAAGGGAGATGTGTGCGGCGGTTTCGGCAAGCGTACATATGATTTCTGGCAAGGAACCAGGAAAAACGACAATACGAACCGGCCTCAGGGCGGCAAGGGCGGCAAGGGCGGCAGGAAATAAGAAATCGCTTTTCCCTTTCGACAATTTACGGAATAACTTTGGCTACAATGAAAGCCGCTTGGTAGCGGCTTTCATCGTATATATTGGATGCTTTGCAAACATCATGCAGATGCATTGGCGGTGTCTATTCATTCATGCACTTGTGCCGTTACATCTTCTGCACTGCCCTCAAAATTGCTTCAAACACTAGCTTGCCAGCAACGGAGCCGCCATCGATCAAGCCGATGGCCTTGTCTCCGTAATAGGCGGCACGGCCATGCACCGCCTTCATGGCGGCCGTGCTTTCAGACCCTTCCCTGGATGCCTTTGCCGCTGCTTCCAGTGCGGGAACCGCTCCCAAAGAGGCATTTTCGCACAGTGCGCGCGCTGCCGGGTCCAAAGCGTCCAGTACGGTTTTTTCACCGGGCTTGGAATTGGCACGCTCCATGATCTTGGCAACGCCTGTTGTAAACGCCTCGCCCAGCAACGCTATGTCCGCGGTTTCGTGACCTTTTAAAACCCTGGCCATGCCCATCATGCACAGGGACATGATGGTGCCAAGGGAGGAGGGTGCAGCTTCGTTGAATACTTTGCTGGCCCCGATGAGGAGCTTGCCAAGATCGGTTTCGGCACTTTCAAACACAAATTTAGAGGCGGCGGCAAAGCCCTCGGACATGGATATGCCCAAATCGCCGTCGCCGTTGCGCTGGTCCAGTTCAATCAGATACTGCCTGTTTGCGGCCATCGTATCGGAAATCTCCTGCATGGCAATTTTCAGGGTGTTCGCATCCAGCATGTCCGTCCCTCCCTTTCAGATGTTTTCATTGGTGAAAAACGGTGTGCTGGCCGGGGCGCGCAATAGCGTTTCCAGTTCGTCGTCCAGCTGAAAGATTGTGACGGAAAGGCCGGCCATTTCCATGGAAGTGGCAAACTCTCCAATGTGCGGCATCACCAAACGAACGCCCTTTTCTGATAGCGTTTGATGAATGCGGCGGTATACGATCAGCAGCTCTTCCTTCGGCGTCGCACCCAGGCCGTTGACCATGACAGAAACGGTGCTGCCCGTGCTAAGCGGCATATCGGCCAATAGCTTGTCCATAATCACATCTGTGACTTCATCCGCGGTCATCATCTGGCGTACTTCAATGCCGGGCTCGCCATGGATGCCCATGCCGATTTCCATTTCGTTTTCACCAATCGCGAAAGTGGGCTTGCCTACCTCGGGCACGATGCAGGGGGAAAGCGCAATTCCCATCGTGCGGATATTGTCCAGCGCTTTCTGGGCAACGTCCGCCACCTCGTTAAGGGACCGGCCCTGATCCGCCGCCGCACCGGCAATCTTGAAAGCATATACCATGCCTGCCACACCGCGCCGCCGTGCCGCTGAATCGCTGGGGGCTGAAGCAACGTCGTCCTTCACACGGACAGTACGGGTTTTGATGTCATCCTCCAGTTCCACGGTTTCGCAGGCCATGTCGAAGTTCATGTTGTCCCCGCCATAGTTGCCGTACAGGCATAATACGCCGTTGCCGCGGTCACAGGCCTTGATGGTATCGGCCATCTTCTGGGCAGAAGGTGATGCAAACACATTGCCCACAGCGCAACCGTCCAGCATGCCACGGCCCACATAACCCAGAAACACCGGCAAATGACCGCTTCCGCCGCCGGTCACGATGCCCACCTTGCCTTCCCTTACCGGAGCATTGGTTAGGATGATGCGGCGGTCGCCATGATGCAATTTCAGCCGGTCGCCATAGGCCGCGATAATCCCATCCACAACCTCATCCACAAAATTCACCGGGTTATTGATGATCTTTTTCATGCTCGGTCCTCCTTCACACTTTTGAGCTTTCTTCTTGCAGTATCAGCTACCGGTCATAGCTTTATGCCAAACGAGTTGATGTCTTCCTCCAGCATACGGATGGCAAGGTTTAGATCTCCCCCCTGAAGCGCATGTGCTATACGCATATGCGTTTCGCTGTCGAAATGGAAGCGGACACGGTGCCACTTGTCCCAGTAAAACTGTGCATATGCACGCTTTAGCATGGAAAGGCTTTGCTTGATCTGGCTGTAGCAGTAACGGTTGCCGCTAAGCGCCAGAAGCTGGAGATGGAACTTGGAGTTTTCGTCCCAGTCATCCCAAACATCATGGTCACCGTTGGCAATGACCTTTTGTGTAAACAGGACAAGATCTGAAAACTCTTCCGGGCTGGCTTTTTGAAAGATGATGGGGAGGCACTGGCATTCCACCATCACGCGGAATTGCAGTATGTTGCGTACGTCGCTTTCTGTCAGCGTTACAATTTCATAACCATAGCGCGGAATGCTGCGCAGTACCTTTTCATTGCACAGCTCCACCAGCGCTTCGCGCACGACAGATTTACTTGTACCATATTTTTCCATGAGATGGCGCTCACTCAATAATCCTTTGCTCCTGTACTCGCCCCTTATGATATCCTGAACGATATCATTGTGGATCATTTGTTTTGTGAACGGTTCCATGTTTGTTTTACTATCCCTTCTTGTATGGTGTATGCTTCATCAGTCGCTGAGCATGATATCCAGAATTTCGGAGTCGGTGGATCTCATTCCTTCACGGCCCATTTGACCTACGGCGCGAATGGTTTTTTCTACATCAGACCTTACCAACCCTTCTCCCGGGGCGAATACGCCGCCGTTTCGCTGCAGCTCAAACGCCATGAAAGCAGCGTCCAGCGCAGATGCAATCTTGGCTGCACAGGAAGGCTTTGCACCGTCACAGACCATGCCGCCAATCGTGGCGATGGTGTTGGTGATGGTGTTCGCGATGGTATCATAACCATCGCCGCAAAGGTAGGCAATGCCGCACACCGCACCGCAGGCGGCGCTGGTCGCTCCGCAATAAGCAGACAAGTTTCCCAAAAAGCGTTTCTGATGAATAGAGATCAGGTTGGAAACAATCAGCGCACGCAGCAGCTTATCATGGCTGACATTCATTTCCCTGGCGTATTCGATGACCGGCATGGACACGGTGATACCCTGATTGCCGCTGCCGGAATTGATGACTACCGGCATGGGACAGCCACTCATGCGTGCATCGGAACCGGCGGCCGCCACAGCCCGGGCACGTATGGTCAGGTCACTGGCGCCATACCTGCTCATCAGCGCCTTGCCAACCCGCACGCCATAATCGTTTTTCAGCCCTTCCATGGAAATGCGGGAATTGTTTTCGATCTGCAACTCCAGAGGTCCACGAACCAGGTCAAGGTCCGCCTCATCCGCGAAGGCCAGTATGCCCTCTACGCTGAGTAGTTCCTTCAGGCGGTAAAGCTCCTGCGCGGCCTGCGGGTTTTGAACCGGTGCGTCGGCGGAAAAAAGAAGCACTCCATCCTTTTCGATGCGGACGATGTGTGTGTGGCTGCCCATGATTTCGACTGCTGCGCTGTGCTGTCCGGCCTGCATAAACACTTCGATATGCAGATTATCGCAGCCTATCATCACTTCGCAGCGGCAATAGTCTTTATCTTTTAAAAGCTCTATCACCTTTTCCCGGTCCTTAAGGCTTGCTCCTGCAATCACTTCCAGTCCTTTGTCCGGATCACCTCCCACAGCACCCAGCACCGCTGCCACATCGATGCCTTTCATCCCGCCGCTGTTGGGGACCACAACGCCTTTGACGTTTTTTACGATATTGCCGCTGCAGGATACGCGGATCTTCTCAGGAAGCTGCCCAAGGATACGCGCTGCTTTTGCGCTGCAGTAGGCGATAGCAATAGGTTCAGTGCAGCCCATTGCCGCAATCAGTTCGGAATGAATAATCTGTACATAGGCATCGTACGTTGCTTTATCCATATTATCGCCTTTTCCATTGCTTTATTAATCAATTTCCCCATAGAAGCTACACGCCCAGGTAAGCCCGCTTCACTTCAGGATTAATCAGCAGCTCCTTGCCGCTGCCGGTGATGGTAACACGTCCCGTTTCCAGCACATACCCCCGGTCGGCAATGGACAGAGCCATGGAAGCGTTTTGCTCAATCAAAAGAACCGTCTTGCCTTTTTCCCGGATCTTTGCAATAAGTTCAAAGATTTCTTCCACGATGATGGGAGCCAGGCCAAGGGAAGGCTCATCCAGCATGACCAGATCCGGGTCCATCATCAGCGATCTTGCAATCGCCAGCATTTGTTGCTCACCGCCGGACAGGCTTCCGCCAGGCTGCTTGGTTCTTTCCTTGAGGCGGGGGAACAATTCATAGGTTTCCTCGGCCAATTCTGCGATTCGCTGCTTGCTCAATTTTGGATGACCGAAGGTACCGGCGATCAGGTTTTCATACACGGTGAGCTGCGGAAAGATTTTGCGCCCTTCCGGCACATGGCTGATGCCCAGCTTCACGATCTTGTCGGGTGCTTTTTTTGTGATATCCTCCGAGCGGAAGGTGATTTTTCCGCTTGCTTTTTCTACAAGATTGGAGATGGACATCAGCGTTGTTGTCTTGCCGGCGCCATTGCCGCCGATGAGCGTGATGATCTCACCCTCATTCACCTCGATGCTTACGTTGTTCAGCGCATTGATGTAGCCATAATAGACGGTCAGGTTTTCCACTGTCAGAATTGGCTTACTCATCGAATCGCCTCCCCAGCTATCATGCCCTTGCCGAAATAGGCGCTTTGCACTTCCGGATTCGATTTCACTTGTGCAGGCGTGCCTTCCATGATCTTCTGGCCAAAGTTCAATACCAGAATGCGGTTGCAGGAATTCATCACAAACTTCATATCATGCTCAATCACGGCGATGGTGTAGCCATCTGCGTTCAGTGCTTTGATAAATTCCATCAGGGATTGTGTTTCCAAAGGGTTCATGCCGGCAGCCGGCTCATCCAGCAAAAGAATTTTGGGGTCCAGTGCCAATGCACGGGCAATTTCCACCTTGCGCTGCATGCCATAGGAGAGGTTACCGGCCAAAATGTCACGGCTGTCATACAGGCCGATTCTTTTTAGTATTTCCAGGCTCTTTTGCTCGGTAAAGCTTTCGGCCTGCCTGAAGGTTTTCGTGTGGAAAATGGCGTCCGCCATACTGGTTTTCGTTTTGATATGGCAGCCGATTTTGACGTTTTCAAGCACGGTCATGAACTTGAAAAGTTGCAGGTTTTGAAAGGTTCGGGCAATTCGCTTTTGCGCCACATGCTCCGGGCTCAGGGCGGTGATATCCTCCCCGGCAAAGAATATTTTTCCTTTTGTTGGCGTAAAGATGCCGGTGCAGATATTAAAGAAAGTGGTCTTTCCAGCCCCGTTGGGGCCGATGATGCCGAAGATGTCACCTGGGAATATTTTCATATCCACGTTTTCTACGGCTTTGAGTCCGCCGAAATACTTGCATATGCCCTGTGCCTCAAGAAGCGGGGAAACCCCGGCTGCAGTTTGCTCAGACATGTTCTGCCGCTCCTCCTTTCCGGGCTGCTTCGCGCTTGACCTGGTTTGATTTGCGTTTGATCTTGCCGCCGGCAAGCACGGAGCGGGATGCGCCTGCAATGCCTTGCGGGCGCAGCCACATCATCAATATGATGATGGCAGCGTAGATGACGTAACGCCAATTCTCCAGGAACCGAAGCGATTCCGTGAGCACGGTCACGATCATGCTGCCGACGATGGGGCCGACCAGCGTTCCCTGACCGCCGATGACGATCATGGCCAATACGTTAAAGCCCGTATCCGTAGAAAATTGGGAAGCTTCGATGTAATTGACAAACGGGGCGTACGCACCGCCGATCACACCTGCCCAAAAGGCTCCGTACATAAAGATCAGCGACTTATAGAAGCTGGTTTGCACACCCAGGGATTTGGCCGCGATCTGATCTTCACGGATGGAGATCCATGCACGGCCAATGCGGGAATTCAGCACGCGGTGCGTGATGAACAGAAACAGGACACCGATCACAAGGAAGATAAAATAGTAGTACTTGGGACGGAACGTATCCAGCCCGAACAGCCACGGATAAGGGATGTTCTTGATCCCCAGCGAGCCGCCTGTGACAGGCTCCCATGTCTGAGCAATAATGCGGATGATCTCGGAAGCACCAAGCGTGACGATGGATAGATAGATGCCCTGCAATTTCAGCGTGGGCAGGGAAACAACCAGCCCCACCAGAGCGGCTGCAATACCGCAAACCGGCAGCAGCAGCCAGAAGTCCATTGAGAAGCGGGTGGACAGAATCGCACAGGTATATGCGCCTATGGCAAAGAACCCGGCCTGGCCCAAGCAGGTCTGTCCGCTGTATCCGTTGATTGCGTTAAGGGAGCCGGCCAGTGTTGCATACATCAGGATATTGCAGGCATAGCGCACATACAATGCCTTGGTGATCACAAAAGGAAGGGCACACAGCAAGGCGAAAAGCAAAAGAAGAAGGAGGACCTTGTACCGGCGGTAATAATCATTGATTCTGCTCATACCCTGCTCCCTTTCTTTGCCGCAAATCCCGCTGGACGGAGGATCAGCATCAGAATCAGAAAGCCGAAGGCAAACACGTCGCGGAAGGTAGCGGAGCTGATGGTAATGCCAAGATTTTCGATGATGCCGATGCACAATCCGCCCAGCGCGGAGAACCTTAAATCCACCAGTCCGCCCAGCACGGAGGCGGAAAATGCCTTCATGCTGAAATTGCCCCAGATGGTGGATGAGACTGCATAATAGTAAATGGATAGCAGAATACCGGCGATGCCGCCAAAACCGCAGCCGATGCAATTGCCGAGCATGGCGGTGCGCTTGACGTTGATGCCCATCAAATAGGCTGCCTGCTTGTTCTGGCTTACGGCACGCAGTGCCACGCCCCACCGGGTGCGGTTAAAAAACAACGTGAGGCTGATTGCAAAGAACACCACCAGCAGCATGACAACAATCTGCAAAAGCTTAAAATCCACAGACACAGAACCGAGCTGCAAGGTATAGGTTGCATTATTGATGATATTGATGACCGGTTTGGTTTCCGGACCGAATACGATTTGAACCAGGTTCTTCATCAGCATGCTGAACCCAATGGTACACAGAAGGGAAATATGCCTCGGAGCATTGAAGAATCTCTCATAACAAACCTTATAAACGACAATGCCCAGCACGAAGGAGCTAGCAAAAGCCACGAAAATGGCCAACGGCAGATTGTTGCCAAAAAACTGAAAACTGTAAAAGGCGCCAAAGGCTCCTATCATCATGATTTCGCCGTATGTAAATGTCACCATGCCAACGACACCTACAATGACCGAATACCCGATGGCCATCAGTGCATAGATTGAACCCTGACAAATCCCGTTGACGAGCTGATTGAGAAAATATTCCATAGTGCCTCCTCCGATGCTAAGAAAGAGGATTCCATCGGGATATAAAATCAGGAGCGGGCGGGATGTTCCGCCCGCTCCTGATCATTAAAATGGTATTAAAGGCGTTATTCTTTTCCGTAGCCGAATCCCTCAAGAACCTTCCAGCTTCCGTCCACCACGCCGCAGATCATGTAATCGCGGGTGATGTCGCCGGCAGCCTCAAACTTGATGCGCCCGGTCAGGCCGGTCATTTCAATGCTCAGAAGGGCGTCCTTGATGGCTTCGCGGGTGACTTCGCCATCGCCGATAAATTCGATGGCAGCCTTGATCAGATAAGCGGTGTCATAGGCGCAGGCCGGATGAACGGTGGGCTGGAAGCCGGCCAGCGAGAAGAACTTGTCTTTCCACTGTGTGAGTTCTGCATTCTCGGCATCAAAGAAGAACGGGGAGGTCACGATCAGGTTGTTGGGATTAATCAGCTGCTTCACGATCTGTTCGGAGGTGCCTGGTCCCAAGGAAACATGCTTGACATCCCAGCCGGCAGAATCAGCCGCGTTGAAAATGGCGGAAACCGGCAAGCCCTGATCCATCACGACGAGAACTTCGGGGTTCGATGCCTTTACCTTGGTAATGATGGAGCTGAAATCCGTTTCATCGGACTTGTACTTTTCTTCGGTCACTACAAGGCCTTCCACGTCGGCCTGCTTTTTGAAGTTGTTGAAAGCGGCCATGCCCCAGTCGCTGTCTACGCGGATCACTGCAACATTGGTTACGCCCAGATACTTTTTCAATACGTACTTGGCCAGGAACGGAGCTTCCACATCCTGACGGCCCATAACGGAGAAGCAGAAGGGGCTCATCCCGGCATAATCCGGAGCGGAGGCCGTGGGGGAAAGCTGGACAATGCCGTAGCGGTCAACGATGGGGGCATTGGCCTTGCAGGCGCCGGAGGAGAAATCGCCCAGGATCGCCATGATTTCTTCATCCTCGGCATACGCCGTCGCCATGGTCGAACTGACCACCGGGTCGCCTTGGGTATCCTTCACTTCAATGGAAAGCTGATAACCATTGGCACCGCCATTGGCATTAATTTCATCGATAGCCATCTGCCAGGCGATCTGAAAGCCCTTGCCATACTCGGCATAATTGCCGGTCAAGGGGGCGAGTCCACCCAGTTTGATGGTTCCCTTGCTTTCCGCCGAGGCGGGAATCAAGGCCAGCGTGAGGAGCATGATGATGGTTAGGAACAGTGCAGTAAATTTTTTCATGGTAGCCTCTCCTTTCATTGGAACCCCCATTGTATTTTCATACACAGCGTTGCTGCTGTGAATGTTTCCTGAACCCCTGGTGTTACTTGTGGAAATGCAGCTTGCAGGTCTCGCAGCCCTTGGCGATGGTATCGCCAAGATTCAGGGTCAAGCCCATCGCCTCGGCAATGCCGCGGTCGCCGTCCATGGCCATGTCGCATAAAAGGGCGCACGTTTCATCGCTGAAGCCAAGCTTTTTCCAAGCGCTTACCAGCGCGCAGTAGTGGAAATCCACAGTCACGTTGTCGTTGTCAGCCTTGATGTCTGACATATGGAAGCTCTGGGGGCCGACTTTTGATTCGTCACCCAGGAACGCATTTTTGAAATCAACGCAGCTGGAAGGATCATTGCACTGCTTTTTGAAATTCTCACCATGCATCACACCGCAGCGTTTGATGGCACGACGAATGATGGGCTCGGCATCGATGCCGGCTTTTACCATTTCATCGTAAATAAGGCCCATCCAGGTGGCGCGGTGTTCTATTTGTGAACGATTGACGTTCACGATTTCTTCCACGGGGTTTGCGACATTCTTGATCATTTCAGTAACCTCCTTATATATGGGTCTCGATCCGGGGGGATTGCCTCCTATAAGAAGACGTTGGCGCCTGTCCGCTCACAATATGAAGCCTTCCATAAGTTACATGCAAGAAATGGTACGCCAAACAGCGATGACAAATGCGTGTCATCATGAACGGCGCAATCATTCACACATAACCAGTGTCAAAAAGGAACGATTTTCAGGCTATACCTTTCCGTTTTTTGGCTGCGTCTTTCTTTTTGGAGGAACCGTAGCTTTGCTCAGTGAATAGATTCACTGCTGGTATGCCAGTAGTATATCATTGGTCGACCAGCTTGTCAACAATATTTCAACAGAAATTTATGAAAATTAGCCAATGGTTATGTACGTACTATATTTTCGAGGATGAATCGCGCGCAATGATGCTGCAGGGCAATATGGTTCCAGAAGGCACTGACGATTGATCGTCCAAGCGCTGCAAGAGATGCTTTGCCGCGATATAGCCAATTTGCTTGTTGGGCAGCGCGACGGTGGTCAAGCCGGGATAGAGGTGGGATGCCATCTCACGGTTGTCAAATCCAACTACGGATAGGTCGGAAGGTATGCCAAGACCGCGGCGCTTGATGGCTGTGTAACAGCCTGCCGCCATGGGATCGTTCATGGCAAAAATGGCCGTAGGCGGTATTGTGAGAGAAAGCAGGGCTTCTGTTTGCTCCACACCGGAATGATACTCCCAGTCACCCCAGCGAATGTACTCCTGCGGCACTCTCAGGCCTGCCTCGTCCATCGCCATACGGTAGCCGGAAAGACGCTTCCTGGCTGCGGGTGAACCTGCGTGCCCCGCTATCAGGGCGATTCGCTGATGGTTTTGGCTAATCAAAAGCCGTGTGATATCACAGGCGCTGTTTTCGTTGTCATACGTTACGGAAACGCTGCCGGGCACGCCGCTTTCGGCATAGGCGAAAACCATGGGGATGTTGACGGGTTGAAGCACGCCGTTAATTCGGCGGTCATGCATCGCGACATAGATAATGCCGTCCACGCGAGCATCCTCCAGCAACTGAATGCCGCTGTTGACAATGCTGTTGTATTGGCTGAGGTGATCATACTGGTTGTACAGCTTTTGCAAAAGCCTGAGGTTGCTGAGCAGTACCTGATATCCGCTTTCCTCCAACTGCTGAGTGATGCCGTCCACAATCTCGGGCACAGGCAGGCCGCAGATATCTTCCACAAGCACGCCAATGATGTGCGTTTTGTTTATCCGCAACGATTTTGCAATGGTATTGAGCTTGTAATTGGTTTGATCAATGGCCTGCTGCACGCGGATTCGCTTTGCCTCGCTGACATTTTTCTTGCCGCTGAGCACGTGGGATACGGTAGCGACAGATACACCGGACAGCTCAGCAATTTCCTTCATTGTTGCCAATTTGAACACCTCGGTATTTATACTTCATGCCTGGAGCGGTTGACGCTGATGTATACGCCATAAAATTAAAACGTTTATACACCTGAAAAGAATACTTGCTTTTTGCTCTTTAGTCAAGTCCCGTATATAGCTTACCTATTGTTTCTATCTAAAAATATTTGAAAATAGGGTGTTGACAATGCAAATTTGATGTGCTATCATTCTCTCATCAAAAGTTAAACGATTAAATTTTGAAAGCAGAAATGAAAAACGGTTATGCAATGCACATGGATGATCAACTGGTATGGAGGCATAGGACCGGCAGCGTATTAAATCGAAAAGGTGGATTGATTATGAATTATGCAAAAGCCTTGCCCCTGAAGAGCGTTTATTTGACGGACGGCATATTGCAGTCGATGCAGAAGCTTGTGAAGGAGAAGGTTCTTTCTTATCAATGGGAGGTTCTGAATGACCGTGTCGAAGGTGCAGCCAAAAGCCACTGCATCGAAAATTTCCGCATCGCATCAGGTCAAAGCAAAGGTGACCATTACGGCGTTGTTTTTCTGGACAGCGATCTGTACAAATGGCTTGAAGCGGTGGCATATTGCATCGAGGTTTTTCGTGACAAGGAACTGGAATCGTTGGCGGATGATGTATGCGATTTGATTGGAAAAGCACAGGCGGTTGATGGTTATATCAATACCTATTATACAATCAAGGAGCCTGAGGGCAGGTTTACAAACTTGCAGGAAGGGCATGAGCTGTACTGCGCTGGCCACTTTTTCGAAGCCGCGGCGGCGTATTACAAGGCAACGGGCAAACGGCAAATCCTCGATACAGCCTGCCGTTTTGCGGATTACCTGGTAAAGGTTTTCGGCACGGAAAAGGGGCAGATACCAGGCTATCCCGGCCACCAGGAGATTGAGGTCGGGCTAGTAAAGCTGTTTTGCGTAACCGGCAATAAGGACTACCTGATGCTGGCGGACTTTTTTATCGCACAGCGGGGGAAGGAACCGCTTTATTTCACGCTGGAAAGGCAGCGTGAAGGTTTCAGGGATATCTTTCATCTTCCCGTCATCCAGGAGAAGACGTATGCCCAATGCCATACGGAGCCGGTCCACCAGGACATAGCGGTAGGCCACGCGGTCCGGGCGTTGTACATGTACAGTGCCATGGCCGATCTGGCAAGCCTTCATGACGACCAGGCATTGGGGGAGGCATGCAAGAAACTGTACCGCAGCGTAACCCGGCGCCGCATGTACATTACCGGCGGCGTGGGCTCCACAGCTTATGGTGAAAGCTTCACCACGGACTTTGACCTGCCCAATGATACCGTTTATAGTGAAACCTGCGCCTCGGTGGCGCTGATGATGTTTGCCTCGCGCATGGCTGCCCTCACCGGTGACGGCGCTTACTATGACACGGTAGAACAGGCGTTCTTCAACCGCGTATTGGGCGGCATATCACAGACGGGCACGGAATTCTTCTACGTGGGGCCCCTGTCAGTCACCCCTTCTTTATGTCACGGCAATCCCGGCCTTTATCATGTCAAGACCGTGCGTCAAAAGTGGTTCGACGTGGCTTGCTGCCCCACCAACACCGCACGAACCATCATGAGCATTGGCAGCTATGCTTTCGGGGCTGATGAAGATACGCTGTACATTCATATTCCCCTTGCCTGTGAGATACGAACAGAACGCTTTGCGGTAGAGCTTGGCACCCAATACCCCTTTGGCAATACGCTGCGCATTGTGATTAAGGGGCAGGAACAGAACGTGGCGGTCAGGCAGTCGGGGTTTGCACCCATCAAGTCGGTGCAGGTGAACGGCGAAGCAAGGCCCATTTTGATAGAAAGTGGATATGTACTGCTATCCGCATTGCGGCAGGGTGATGTCATCACTGTTACCTATGACCTTCAACCGCGGTACGTGGTATCTCATCCCAAGGTGGTGGACAATGTGGGCAAGGCAGCCGTTATGCGCGGTCCACTGGTCTACTGTGCCGAGCAGGCGGACAACGGCGAGGGCATTGCCTGCCTGAAGCTTCCGCATACACCTGCCTTCACCGAGGCGGAAACCTTCGCCGGCGGCAGCACCGTTTCCCTTATGACCCGCGGCACAAAAGCAGTTTTTGCAGAGGATGATGCGCTGTATCAGGATAGGCTGCCAATGTGGGAGGAAACGGACATCACACTGATCCCGTACTACCTGTGGGCCAATCGCGGTGAAGGGGAAATGCGGGTATATTTGAACGTTTCAGAAGGGTGAGAGATGATATCCCGAGCCTTAAGCTGCAAAAAGGCGAAGCCTTGACGGAGCGGAACATAGGTAGACCGTGAAAAAGTTTTGGAGGTGTCGGAGGGGCGGACCCCTCCGACTATAAATCCGAAGCCGGCGACATGCGCGGCGGCTTCGGAAGCCTTGCGAAGCAAGGTTTCCTAACACGATTCGCTGGCCGTGCGCTTTGCTTAAGGCACGCAAAGCGTGGATTAATGCATAAGCGCACAAGCGAATCGTGCATAGTTCGAAAAAGTGGTGTAATCACTTTTTCGATACGCAGTAATACACGGATGTGTATTAAATAAAACAAGGGGGATTCAAGCATGAAAAAGGGAACAAAGCTGCTGAGCCTTATGGTCGTGCTAGCCATGGTACTGTCGATGGTATCAGGCCTTGCTGCGCTGGCCGAAGGCCGTGTCACCATCACCTACTCCATGTGGGGCGATGATGAAGAAGTTCGTGTGCTTCAGGAAACCATTGACAAGTTTGAAAGCGAACAGGACAAGATTCATGTTGAGATTATCCAGATCGACCGTGCCGACTATGTCGGCACTTTGAACACCCGTGCCGCCGGCAATAACCTGCCTGATACGGGCATCATGGCGGAAGACGCGGTGCTCATGTGGGCCGAGCAGGGCATGCTGGCGGATGCCAGTAACATGTACGGCGCTGAGGAAGCCAAACCTCTGGACAGCCTTGCCTTCACCTTTGGGGGCAAGACGGTGGGCTACTCCGTAGCCAATGAAGTGCTTTTGACCTACTATGACCGCAAAGCCTTTGCCGACGCGGGCGTCACGCCGCCTCCCGCCAGCGCTGAAAGCGCCTGGGACTGGGATACCTTCGTAGACGTTGCCAAGCAGATGACCATCGATGTCAACGGCAACAACGCCAAGTCCGATCAGTTTGACGCAAACAACATCAAGCGCTACGGCGTAATGTTCTGCCCTGACTTCTGGCAGTTGGAAGTATGGTCCGTTATGAACGGCGGCGCGTGGTATGACGCGGATGGCAATGTGACCATCAATACCCCCGAGGCCATGGAAGGCTTGCAGCGCATTGCCGACCTGCATCTTGTACACCATGTAGCGCCCCAGTACGGTACCAACACCGCCACCACCATCGACCAGGACCTGGTCAATGGCAATTGCGCCATGTACATCAACGGCCAGTGGTCTATCGGCGTCTGGCTTGGGAAGGCCAGGGAGACCAATGGTCTGGACTACGGTGTAGGCGTGCTGCCC
>JAEZLW010000097.1 GCA_023415145.1 Bacillota bacterium
ATGCAGGTGTGGTCATAGGCCAGGTCAAACGTATCACGGAGCCGGTGCATCATGTAGTTGGCATTCAGGACTGCGTTTTCAGACGCCTCCTTGATGCCCTCCCTGCCCAGGGTGAGGATGTAGGTCAGCGCCCGAACCACCACCAGGAAGTTGCCATAGAATGCCTTCACCTGGCCGATGCTTTGAGGGCCGGGATTTTCCCCCAGCGCAGAAGCCGGCAGGAAGGCAGCCAGAAAAGCCTTACAGCCTACAGGGCCGGCGCCGGGCCCGCCGCCGCCGTGAGGCGTGGAGAAGGTTTTGTGCAGGTTCAGATGCACCACATCAAAGCCCATGTCGCCGGGCCGGACAATGCCCATGATGGCGTTCAGGTTCGCGCCGTCATAATAGTTCAGTCCGCCCGCTTCATGAACGATGCTGGTGATCTCCAATATGTTCTTGTCAAACAGGCCCAGGGTGTTGGGATTGGTGAGCATGAGCCCGGCCGTATCCTCCCCCACCGCTGCCCGAAGGGCATTCAAATCCACACAGCCATCCGGCCCGGAAGGGATGCTCACCACCGTATAGCCTGCCATTGCTCCTGTGGCCGGGTTGGTGCCGTGAGCGGAATCGGGTACGATCAGCTTTGTCCTCTTACCGTCGCCCCTGGACTGGTGATAGGCCTTGATCAGCAGCACACCGGTAAATTCCCCGTGGGCACCGGCAGCCGGCTGGAAGGTCATCCTGTCCATGCCGGTGATTTCGCACAGGTGCTTTTCGGCGGTGGACAAAATTTCAAGGCAGCCTTGTACCGTTTCCTTGGGCTGGAGGGGATGGATGCTTACAAAGCCTGGAAGTGCGGCTATCTCCTCATTGATGCGGGGGTTATACTTCATGGTGCAGGAGCCCAGGGGATAAAAGCCGCTGTTCACGCCGTGGGCGCGGCGGGAAAGCTTCGAATAATGGCGGCTGATATCCGTTTCCGCCACTTCCGGCAGATGCGGAGCCTTTCTCCTTTTCAGCTCCTCCGGTAGCTTTACTTCCGGCACATCACACTTGGGCAGCAGGCTTACACGATGACCGGGGCGGCTAACTTCAAAAATCAGGTTCATTTTCCGCACACCTCCCCGACGGTTTGAATCACAGTGTCAAGCTGTTCCCGGCTTATCTGCTCTGTGGCACACCATAATAGCTGATCATCATATAGCGGCAGACCGCCCAGGATACCCTTTTCTTCCAGCGCTTTCAAAATAGCGTCCCGCTTTCCACTGCAGGTTAATACAAACTCATGGAAGAAAGGCGCATTCCCCACCCTTTGGATGCCGGGAATTTTCGTCAAACCATCCATCAAATAGTGGGCTTTGCTCATGGATTGCGTTGCCACTTCCCTGAGGCCTTCCGGTCCCATGGCGGATAGGTATACGGCGGCGGTGAGGGCGCACAGCGCCTGATTGGAGCACACGTTGGAGCTTGCCTTCTCGCGTCTGATGTGCTGCTCCCTGGCCTGCAGCGTCAAGACAAATGCCCGATTGCCATTGTGATCCGTCGTTTCACCGGCGATACGGCCCGGCAGCTTGCGCATCATGGCCGTGGTAGCCGCCATGAAGCCAAGATACGGCCCGCCGAAGGACAGGGGCATACCCAGCGGCTGGCCCTCGCCCACGGCGATGTCGGCTCCTGCTTCACCTGGGGACTGCATGACCGCCAAGGCGATGGGGTTCACGCCCAGGATGTACTTGCCGCCAGCAGCGTGCACCAGCTCTCCCAGGAGCTTTGCATCCTCCAACGCGCCGTAAAAGTTGGGCTGCTGAACGTAGAGGCAGGCGGTATCCTCGCCCAGCATGCTTTTCAGCGCTTCCAAATCCGTAACGCCATCCTTTTGCGGCACGATGCGCATGGGGGCATTGGCGGCATTGCAGTACGTTTGAATGGTGGCAATGGTATCCGGGTGGGCGGTAGCTGAGACCAGTGCCGTCACCCGCTTGCGCTCCCGGCACATGGCCACCGCTTCCGCCGCGGCCTCGGCAGCGTCATACATGGAGGCGTTGCTCACATCCAGGCCGGTAAGCTCGCAGATCATGGTCTGGTACTCAAATATGGATTGCAAAATGCCCTGGCTGATCTCCGCCTGATAGGGCGTGTAGGCGGTGACAAACTCCTCTTTGGAGGTGACATACTTCACAATGGAAGGAATGTAATGGTTGTACGCCCCGGCGCCGCGCAGAATCACGGAATAGGTCTTGTTCTTTAAGGAGATGTCCGTCATCTCCCTTCGCACCTCAAACTCCGTCCTGCCCTTTGGCAGGTTTACATCAGACTGTAATAGCACCTGCCGGGGCACGTCCAAAAACAGCTCCGAGACGCTTTTTAAGCCCATGGAGGAGAGCATTTCCTGCCGCTCCTCCCGGGTGGTTGGAACATAGCTGCCCATGCTTACTCCTCCCTGGCCATGGCCGCATAGGCAGCATCATCCATAAGCTCCACCGTTTCCGTGACGTCCTTCACACGGATGAACCATGCCTCATACGGCGCCTGATTAATGCTTTGCGGGCTGTTCAGCAGCGCTTCATTGATTTCCGCCACTTCACCGGAAACGGGGCTGTACACATCGCTGACGGCTTTCACAGATTCCACGTCGCCAAAGCTTTCCCCGGCGGTAACGCTGTCGCCGGGCTGGGGCAGGTTCACAAATACCAGATCGCCCAGTTCCTCCTGGGCAAAATCCGTCAAGCCAATCTCCACCATACCGCCTTCCAAGGTGCGTACCCACTCGTGGGTTTTGGCATACCGAAGCTCTTTGGGGGTGTTCATGATAATATCCTCCTCGCATTATTTGCTTGCTTTTTTGTAAAAGGGCAGGGGAATGACCTTGGCGGCGATGCGGCGGCCCCGGACATCCACCTCCACCTGTGTGCCCAGTTCAGAAGTTTCTTTCTCCACAAGCGCCATGGCCACCGCCTGATTGAGATGCGGACAGAAGGTGCCGGATGTGGTTACGCCCACCTGCCTGTCGCCCTGAAACACTGCGCAGTGCTCCCTGGCAATGCCGCGGCCGGTCATGGTAAGGCCTACCCGCGCGACCTTGGGCTCGCCCTTTCCCGTTAGCGCCGCTTTTCCGATGAAGTCCGGCTTGCCCATCTTCACAAACATGCCAAGCCCCGTTTCCAGCGGCGTAATGTGATCATCCATCTCATGGCCGTAAAGGGGCATGGCCGCCTCCAGACGAAGCGTATCCCTGGCGCCAAGGCCGCAGGGAACAAGGCCCAGGTCCTTCCCGGTATCCAGTAAAAGCTGCCAGAGCTTAGGTGCGTCCTCATTTTTGCAATACAGCTCAAACCCGCTTTCCCCCGTATAGCCTGTGCGGGAGATGATGCAATCCATACCGCCTACGGCACCCTTTTCCACGAAATGGTAGTATTTCTTGGGAATATCCTCTTCCTTCGTCAGCCGGGACAAAATTTCTGCGGCGCGGGGGCCCTGCAGCGCCATTTGCGCCATATCATCGGACACATCCTCCATGCAAACGTCGCCAAATAGATGCTGACGCATCCATTCCACGTCCTTTTCCCGGTTGGAGGCGTTCACCACCATCATGTACCGCTCTTCGCCCATGCGGTAAACGATCAGATCATCCACCACGCCGCCATGCTCGTTGCACATGGGGCTGTAGCGAACCTGCCCATCCACCATGCCGCCCATGTCATTGGTGACAAGCATTTGAATGTTGGCCAGCGCATCGGGCCCTGTGAACATGACCTCGCCCATGTGGGATACGTCAAACAGCCCGCAGGCCAAGCGCACCGCCATGTGCTCGGCAATCACCCCGGCTTGATATTGTACCGGCAGAATGTACCCCGCGAAGGGAACCATTTTGCCGCCCAGTGCCACATGGCAGTCATACAAGGGCGTTTTCCTGTCCATGATTGTTCCTCCCGAACCAAAGTTTATGATAAAACAGAGGCGAACAGGCCGCTTTCGCAGCCTATCCGCCTCTGTTATCGAACCTGAAAGATTCCTCCCCGCACGATCTGGCACGAAGGAGTTGCTTCTTCGGTGCATCAATGCTTTCCAGAGTTTCGTCCCGGCTTAGTCTTTTTGCCTGAGAGTTTGTTGCGTCTTCCCCTTCGGCGCCGCCGTTTGGCAGTCTCTCCTAAACCGTTCACCCGAAATATGCAATTGTCTTTCCGCTGAAAGTGTACAATGCCGGCCGTTTTTTGTCAATCTCTTTTGGAGGGCTCTGCCCTCCAAGCCACCCGCTCAAGGACAAAGGTCCTCGAGTATCCTGGAATGGGGGTATCGTTCAATATGGTTTGAAAAAAAGAGCAACCGGCGGTTGCTCCTGCGTTGTGATAAATCACTCTGCCATTAATTCTTCTGCTTGTTCTCAACCGGCATACCGCAAGGGAAGGTCTTTTCCTGAAGGTTGAATGATTCTTCCTTCACGATGGCGTACAGCCTGTACCCTCCCGCCAGGTTATAAGCGTCGAATCCGTTCTGGGCAAGAATACGGCAGGCAATGTAACTGCGCAGACCGCTGTGGCAATGGACATAGACGGGCTTTTTTTTGTCAAGCTCCGAAAGCCTTTCCCGCAGCTCATCCACAGGGATAAAAACCGTGCCCCCGATCTTGCCACGCCGCCGCTCGGAAGACGTGCGCACATCCAGTATGGTTACGCTGCCGTCTTTGGGCAAAGCATCCATGTCATGCCAATGGAACTGCTTCACCTTCCCGGTGAGCAGGTTTTCCGCCATGAAGCCGGCCATGTTCACCGGGTCCTTGGCGGAGGAAAAGGGCGGGGCATAGCACAGCTCCAGTTCAGCAAGGTCGTACACCGTCATCCCGGCGCGGATGGCGGTATTGATCACGTCGCACCGCTTGTCGACGCCTTCAAAGCCCACAATTTGAGCTCCCAGCACCTTGCCGCCTTCCGGGCTGAACAGAAGCTTGATTGTCTGATTTGTAGCGCCGGGGTAATAGGTGGCATGGGAGTAGCCGAATGCGTACACCTTGTCATAGGCGGTATTCGCCGCCTTCAGGGCCGTTTCGTTCATCCCTGTAGCGGCCACCGTCATTTCAAACAGCTTCAATACCAGCGCGCCCTGGGAGCCTTTGAACGTGCTTGGAAGGCCACAGATGTTGTCCGCCGCAATGCGCCCCTGCTTGTTGGCGGGTCCCGCCAAAGGCAAAAACGCAGGCTGTCCGGACACGAAATGCTTCACCTGCACCGCGTCGCCCACCGCATAGATGCATGGGTCTGAGGTACGCATGTGCTCATCCACCAGAATAGCACCCTTGGGGCTGACATCAAGCCCCGCCGCCTTGGCCAGGCCGCTTTCAGGCCGCACGCCCACAGACAAAAGCACCATATCGGCAGGCAGGCTTTCCTCTCCTGCCTGAACTGTCAATCCGTCTTCTCCCGGCACAATGGCCTTGACGCCTGTGTTCAGCAGAAGACAGATCCCCTTTTTACGTACATAGGCGTGCACGTCGGCAGCCATGTCAAAATCCAGCGGCGCAATCACATGGTCCATCAGTTCCACAACGGTGACATCGAGCCCGGCTTCATGAAGGTTTTCCGCCATCTCCATGCCAATGGCGCCACCGCCAACCACCACCGCCCGCTTGGGCTGCTTATCCTCTATGAACTCCTTGATGCGCAGCGTATCCGGGATGGTGCGCAACGTAAACACACGGTCATCCTTCACGCCTGAAATGGGCGGAATAACCGGTTCCGCACCGGGGGATAAGATCAGTGCGTCATACGATTCCTGATACAATGTATTGTCACTCAGATTCTTTACCGTGACCGCTTTCATGGTGGGATCAATGGCCACAGCCTCCGAAAGAACGCGCACATCCACCCGGAACCTTTCGAAAAAGCTTTCCGGCGTTTGCAGCGTCAGTTCTTCCTGGTCGGTTATGGCCCCGCCCACATAGTAGGGCAGGCCGCAGTTGGCGTAGGAGATATACGCCCCCCGCTCCAGCAACACGATGTCGGCCTGCTCGTCAAGCCTTCGCAAACGGGCGGCGGCGCTGGCTCCGCCCGCCACGCCGCCGATGATGACAATTTTCATGTACTTGTCCACTCACCTTTCCAGGGGTCCATCATATCCGGCAATGCCGCCAATGTTCATTACCTCTGTATACCCGAGCCGTGCAAAGCCCCGGCAGGCTGCCTGGCTCCTTGCACCGCTCAGGCAATAGACGTACAGAGGCGTGCTCTTGTCGGGAACCTTCTCAAGAATCTGTTCCCACTGGTCCAGCGGCATGGATAGGCTGCCGGGAAGATGCCCCTGGCGAAACTCTGCAGGCGTCCTTACATCCACCAGGCGGATGCTGGAATTGGTTTTTGCTTGGGCCACGGCATCCCGCTTGGGCATGGTTTTAACGCCCCGGTCAAACACCCCGATCATTTCACGCCTCCAGGAGCTTTAGAATATCCTGCTTGGAGCGGACACCCACCATGGACCCGGCCAGACGCCCCTCCTTGAACACCGCCAGGGTGGGGATGCTCATTACGCCAAAGCGGGAAGCCAGCTCCGGCTGCTCATCCACATTGACCTTGCCCACCACGGCCTTTTCACCCAGTTCCTCCGAGATGCCTTCCACCACGGGGGCGATCATCCGGCAGGGGCCGCACCAGGGCGCCCAGAAATCCACCAGCACAGGCACCTGAGAAGACAGAACATCGTTGAAATTTTCCTTTGTAACCTTTATCGCAGCCATTGTATATTTCCTCCTTTGTCCTTTCGGACAACTTGATAGACATACTATACCCGCATTTGCGCCATTCGAAAGTGATAAAATCACAAAACGGTGTTTTTTTGCTGGAAATCTTTGTTTTACCGGTATTGATGGCTTACTTGCCCACCATGGCTTGCAAAACCTTGAGCCCTTCATCGGTGATGGCAACGCTCCCAAGCTCCAGTATTGGGGTATCCAGCACGAATCCCGGCTTTTGTGACGCTTCCTTCACCGTTTCCACAAAGTAGGCGTAGAGGCTGGATTGCTCGTACTCCTGATACGCATACCCATCAAGGTGCAAATCGTAATCCAGGGTGACCAGCCCCAAATCCTCAAGGGCAGCAAACAGCTCTCCGTTTGCCTTCACCGTGTCAATATCCTCCTTGGGATCGGCAATGTACACGGGTTCCATCGCCACGGCGTAAGCATCCTCATTCCGGCTTGAGCACAGGGCAAACCGGGCAATGGGCAGGTATCCCCGCTGATGTATGGCCAGCAGCACATCGGCCTGTGCTTCGGTGATGCTGCCTTCTTGCGGCGCAAGGTGCGCATGGGTGTGGCCGCAGCCGCAGTTCTCCTCGTGGGTATGTTCATGACCGCACCCGCAGTTCTCCTCGTGGGTATGTTCATGGCCGCAGACGCAGCCGCCTCCGTTTTTGTGGTGATGACCGCAGCCGCAGTTTCCGTGTGTTTCTTGGTGCAATGGATTTCCGCCTTTCATAGTATATTGCAAAAAACCAATGAATGTCCCGTAGTGCTTGCCCTATTTTCCAAGCGGGCAGTTCAAAAGAGGCACATACCGCAATTGTTCCTCCACCCTTACGCTTTCAAACAGGGTGATTTGCGTAACTTGCTGGCTTGCGGGAGTTACGGAAATCTTGGTAACCACCGCAGGAATCACTTTTGCCTGCCGCGCCAGGGTAATGTGGGGATGGAATGATACGTCTTCCAGCCTGAACCCAGCAGACATAAGCCGTTCCTTAAGGCTGCCCGCCAATTGCTCCAAATGCGACGATTTTTGCAGGCCGCAAAAGAGAACGGCTTCCTGTGGCCTTCGAAAGTATGAAAGACCCGTCAGCGCGATGGAAAATGGTCCGGTTTGCAAAGCCGCCTCTTTCATGGCCTTTCCGATTGCCTGAACTGCCGCCGCATCCGCCTGCCCGATGAACTGCAATGTGCAGTGGTAGTTCTCCCGCGCCGTATACCGCCCGGGGAACAGCCTTTGAGCCTCAAGCGCTGCCGCCCATAGCGAGTCTTTCATTCCCTGGTCAAGGCCTATGCCGGCAAATACCCTCATGATGATTTCCCCCACTGCTTCCAGCATAGGCAAATTTTGCCCATCTGTCAATGCGCAGCCGCAAGATTTTTGTTGACAGGCCGCTTCCGCTGTTGTATCAATATAAAAAGAAGTTCAAAAGTATTGAAGCCACAGGGGAGGAAACAGTATGGAACGTTTTGCATGGAAGGCCATTGTGCTGCCGGGGATGCTGGAGGAATACAAGCGCCGCCACAATGAGATTTGGCCGGAGATGACAGCGCTGCTCAACGAAGCAGGCATTCACAACTACACGATCTGGAATGTGGATCATGAGCTGTTCGGCTATTACGAGTGCGAGAGCATCGAGCACGCCAACCGGGTTCAGGCCCAAAGCGAAGTGGTCAAACGGTGGAACGAATCCATGAAGCCGCTGATGCGCATGGTGGCCGACGGCCGAAAAGGCGAGGGCGGTATGGTGCAGGTGTTTTACCATCCATAGAAAAACTTTCAAAAGTGCCCCAGGCGTCAAACGTCTGGGGCACCCTGATGTGAATGACTATTTACCTTGCTGCCCGGCCCTGCGCAATCCGTCCGGCGGTGGCCTTTCCTTTGGCGCCGCGCCAGGCGTACATGACCAATGCCAGTGCGATAACGCCGTAGCAGAGGAATACGCGGAAGAACTCGCCGATGTTGGGATCGCCGAACAGGTTGCTTCCGGCATCCTGGGCGACAACGACCAGCGTGTGGAAAAGCAGGCAGCCGATGATGGCCTGGCCGTTGGTGGCCCGGTCGATGGATGCGCCGCCCACCAGAATGGCAGCGCCGGCATACAGGCCTACCATTTCATGGGCTGCGTATGTCTGCAGCGTGCCAAGATTCTGTATGAAAATGATTTGCCCCCAGCCCGCCAGGATGGTGGACATCATGATGGCAATGATGCGCACACGGTTCACATTGATGCCGGCTGCATTGGCCACCACGCGGCTTTGACCCACGGCGCGGAATTTCTGTCCCAGCCTGGTGCGCATGATGACCACGTTGAACAGGCACAAAAGGCCGATGATGCCAAAGGTAACCACCGGTACGGTGATATTTTTGAGGCTCGTATTCACCGCAGGTATCGCATAGGCAAGGCAGAAGGCCGCAGCCATGCCGATCAGGGTAAACATACGCCGGAGCGCCAGCTTGTGAAGGAGATACAACACAATTGCCGCAACCACGATAAGAACAGATACACCGTAAAGCGCCTGGGCAAATGTCACGCGCAACAGGCCGTCCACCGCGCTTTGAAGCCCCACCGAGCCTGTCAGGTTCAGCGTATTGGCTACGCCTGTGCCGCCTACAATGGTCACGGATTCATTCAGTGGTATGATCTTGCCAAACACAAACAGGAACAAAAGCTGGTACGCGCCATTGGCAAAAAAGCCTAGGATCATGGAGCCGATGGTCTCCTGCCCTTTCATTTTGTTCAGCAGGGAACCGATCAAAAAGCCAAACCCGCCAGCCAGCGGCACCGTGATGGCCGCGGCCAGCATAAGGCCGCCCACGCCCTGTATGCCCCAACTGATCACCAGCAGCAGTCCGATTTGTGCGGCCATGGCGCCGATGGTGATGGCGAAGTTGATGCCCATGCCCGCCACAATGGGGATAATCAGCGCCAGCACAATGAACAGATTGCGCGTCAGGCGGCTCATCAATTGGTAAAAAACATCCGTCAACGGACGGCCCGAATACGCCACAAACAAAATGCTCAGCACCAGAAAAATATAGGTTACAATATACTCGCGCACATTGCCGCCAAGCCTTTGGCCGGCACGCCTTACCAAATCCTTCTCAGGCACGAGATTCACCTCCCGACTGGGTCAACGCATAGAGGATGATGCCGTTGGAAATCAGTATGCGCATCACCTCTGACAGGCCGCCTTCCGAAATTGCCGCGTTCGCCACCTGAATGCCCAGCGCCAGCACACCCTGGAAAAGGAATGTGCCCATGATTACGTTGGATACCTTGGCGCGGGATACGCTGGCACCGCCGATCAGGATCGCGCTGGCAGCTATGAATCCCATTTGCCTGGGTCCGCTGTACAATTGCATAAAACCAAAGCTCTGGGAATAGACGATGATGCCCACCGCCGCAATGACCGTGGAAATGGTAGTGCCAATGGTGCGCATGCGGTTCACATTGATGCCGGCGGCCTCCGCAAACCTGGGGTTGGAACCGGCGGCGATCATGGCGGTGCCCGTCTTGGAGCGGGAGAACAGCCACATGGCAGCGCAGCACAGGAAGAAGAACAGCAAAAGACCTGTAGGGATCGTTGCGCCAAAGAGCTTGAAGGACCACAAATTGTTGAGAATGGAACCAAAGGAGCCGCCCATGTTGTGCATCACGCGAAGGCCGGTTCCCAGAGCCCAGGTGATCTTGGGGTTCCTGAAGGGCAGCAGCATCCAGGCAATGGACATCAGGGATACAAAGGAAAAGCCCACATAGGTGGAGACCGTCATTTCATTGCCCTTGAGCCTGTTTAAAAGCTTGGAATACAGCCAGCCGATGGGCATGGCAAAGAGGCACCCTACCACCACGGCAAAGAAGAATGCGCCCCAGCCCGTCATGTTGTATTCCAGGGCGATCAGCGTAGACAAAAGCCCGCCGATGATGCCGGCCGTCATGCCCATGTTCAGGCTGATACCGCACTGTATGCCCGGAAGCATTGCCAGCGCCAGCACACCAAACATGCCCGTGCGCTTGAATACGTTGCCGATCATGGTGGAAACGGAGATACCATATAAACCGGCCAGTACGCACAACAGTACAAAGAAGGCCAGAATCACCAGGCGCGGCATGCCAAGCTTTGTTACCAATGGTTTGAAAAAGAAGAATCCCAGTGAAAAAAGGATCAGGCCAACACCAATGGTGATCATGTCATCGCCACGGCGGGCAACCATCATTTGAAGCTTTTGTGATGAGGTGAAAATCGTTTCTGACCCCTTGGCGGCATAACGGTCATGCTGCCCCTCGAAGCCTGAACCATGCTCATAAACAATGGCAAGGATCGGCTTTTCCGTGCTGCCCTTCATTTTTTCCGTCAGGCCTGACAGGGTATTGTCAAGCTCATCCCACAGCAGTTCATACTGCTCGTGCACCTGTGCTTGAAGGGCAATAAGCGCCGCACTGGCAGTAAACTTCGAGTAATCAATCTTTTCTTCCTGAACTTCCTCAAGATCGGCTTCGTCGAGGATCTCGTCTTCGCCTTCTCCGGTTCCGGCCAGGCTCTCAAGCTCTGCCGCAAGGTCGGCTTCCTGCTGCTTTTGCTGCTCCAGTTTCTGTGCATAGGCGGCTTTTTCGGCAGCTTCCAGCTCCGCATACGCCCGCTGCGCCGATTCCAGATCATGAATCCTTGCATTCACACCAGCCGTATCCATGCCATCAAACTGCGCATACTGCGCTTGGGCCTGCACCCTGGCTTCCAGTTCCTTTTCCGAGGCATAGGCCGCGCGCTGGTTGCGGCTGAACTTGTTTGCGTCAGCATATTCACGGGCGACCTTCTTGGCCTCCAGGGCGATCTCATCAATGATGGCGCCTGCAGCGGTGCGCATCACCGCGTATACACGCATATCGCTCAGGCCCTTTTGAGCAAAGCTTCCGCCGCGCATCCAGTATCCGGCGATGCCAGTAATCACCAATGCTACAGACAGGATAACAAGAATGCCGGATACAATCCATTGTATTCTGGTATGCTTCTGCTTCACTTCTCCTCGCCTCCTTCCGCCTTCAGGCCCGACATGGCCAGACCGAAGCTTGCGTCGGAGCTGCCGGGTTTGAGAATGTTGGCAATCTTCCCCTCGGCAACAATGGCAATCCTGTCGCAGACGGAACGCAGCTCCATCAGTTCAGAAGACACCATTACAATGGTCAGCCCGGTTTCACGGTTCAGCTTGACCAGCGTCTCCAGCACAAGCTGCTTTGCACCGATGTCAATGCCCCGGGTAGGCTCTGATACAAACAGAAACTTGGGCCGCAGCGCCAGCGCCCGGGCCACACACACCTTTTGCTGGTTGCCGCCGGAAAGGGTACCCGTATGCTGGGTGGGCGACTGGCAGCGGATGTCCAGCTCCTTGATCATCCGCTTGGCATACGTGCGGATCTCTTTGCCGTTGCGGACCTTCATGAACCTCGGCCCCACCAGAAAGTCTCCATGAACCTGCATGGCGTTAAAAGCAATGTTGTCCTCAATGGGCTGATCCAGCAGCAGCCCTACGCCGCGCCTGTCCTCTGAAACCATGGCCAGCCCGCGCTTGAGGGCGGTTTTAGAATCATTGAGCGGCAGGGGCGAGCCGAACAGCTCTACCTCGCCCTTAGCGGGGTACAGCCCCATGATACCGTTGGGCAGCCCGACCTTGCCCTGGCCGGCCAGCCCGCCGATGCCCAGGATCTCGCCCTCCTGCACATCCAGGTCGATGCCGTGCACAGCCTCGCCGGGCATGTCCACCGACAGGTTCCGAACCTTCAAGGCGATGGCACCGCTTGGCTCACCGGTTCTTTGCGGCAGGGAGATCATACCTTCCTCACCGCGGCCGATCATCAACGAAGCCATCTCCACCAGGGAGGTATCCTTCTTGTCGCGCGTGACCACCAGCTTCCCATCCCGAAGGATGGTGATGGTGTCTGCCGCCTGCATCACCTCGTCCAGGCGGTGCGTGATGAAAATGATGGCGATGTTCCGGCCTGCGATATCCTTCATAACAGAAATCAACTGATTGGCTTCGCTTTCAGTCAAAACAGCGGTTGGCTCGTCAAACACCAGAAGCTTGATGCCCGTCTTGTCGATTTCCCTCGCGATCTCCACAAACTGCATGTAGCCTACCGGAAGCCCCTTGATGCGGGTATCTTCACTGATACCGATTCCCACGCTGCTCAGCGCTTTTCTGGCGTCAGCCCGCATGGCAGCCATGTCCAGCGACTCCAACTCCCCACCGAAGATACGGCTCACCACATTCGGCCTGGAAATCTCCCGGTTGAGCTTGATGTTCTCCGTAATGGTGAAGCCGGGAATCAGCATAAACTCCTGATGGACCATGCCAATGCCTTTTTGCATCGCTTCCTGCGGCGATAAGATGTGCGTGGTTTCGCCGCCCAATAAAACCTCGCCTTTGTAGCCGCCGGTGGAGTGGATCACAGGCATACCGAAGAGGATGTTCATCAAAGTAGATTTCCCCGCGCCGTTTTCACCCAGCAGCGCATGGATCTCGCCGGGCTTGACGCGCAGGGTCACATTCTTCAGCACGGCGTTTTGGCCGTATTCCTTTGTGATATTGTTCATTTCCAGCACATATTCCGATGACAAGGAGACACCCCTCCCAGGCTATGAAAAATAGTTCACACATGGTTTTCCCAGAAAAAAGGCCCGCTCGCCGTGAAGCGGGCGGGCCTTTGCGGTCGCGCCTTGTGTTACTCTCCGATATAGTCGTTGAAGTCGATGTTGTCGAACAGCAGCATGAAGTAGTTGGAAACTTCCTTGCCGTTGCCGTCCACATAGCTCATCAGGGAGGCTTCTGCACCGGCTGCGGTGGTCAAAGCCTTCTTCAGCTCTTCGGCATTTGTCTTCTCGGTAAAAGAGCCTTCGATGTAGGCCTTGGCATACTCAAAGCCGCCATAAATCATGCTCATGTTCACGGGAACAGACCAGGTGGAGAAGCGGCCCAGAGCATCGTTTGCCTTCAGCACTTCGGCAGTCTTCTTCAGATAGGAATCGATGTTGCCGTAGTCTTCGGGCGCAACGGCCAGGCTCATGGAAGCCGGGAAGCCATGGAAGGGGCTGGGGCAGCAGGGCAGGGGATAGTAAGCGTCCTTCTGGGCCAGAACGGCAGCCTGCAAGGGCTCCTGCATGCCGCAGTTGGTGGTGAAGAAGGCTACCTTCTTGCCGGCATATTCCTGCATGACCATGGGCACGTCTTCCAGTATGAACTGCTGGGCGCCCGTCATGCCGGCATCACCGGTGGGATCGGGAGCATCGCGGAACGCCAGCTCGATGCCGGCATCTTCGCATTCTTCCACAAGGATGTTGTAGCGGGCCACGATGGTCTCATAGCTCATGTGGCGGGCGAAGGAGTAGTGCACCAACACGTCGCAGCCCCATTCTTTGATGGTTTCCACGATCTGGTAGCCGCCGTTGATTTCGTCAACGCCCAGAACGATGTCAGCAGCGCCGGCGATGTCGGCGGGGTCTTCGGCGGGCACGCCGGCGATAAGCAGGATGTCATCGCGGCCCAGTTCATTCTTGATCTGGGTGAAAGCGGCGGTGGAGCCCTGCACGGACTGCACAAAGATGATGGCCTTCACGGCGGGGTCGGCAGCGAACTGCAGCACCTTGCCGATGGTGGTTTCCACTTCGGAAGAGAAGTTGTCCGGATACGTATCGGTCACAACGATGTCCGGATACAGTTCCTTCAGTTTTTCCGCGGCACGGAATTCCTCTTCGCCCTGGGTGGTGGTGCCGGTCAGGATGGCGATCTTGTAATCGGCCGCCAAAGCGGTGGATACCAACCCAAGTACCAGGGTAAGAGCCAGAAGGATGCTTACCAGTTTCTTCATATTCAAGTTATACCTCCCTGATTGTTTTCTACAGTATACAGGATAACAACTATTTCCGTCAATGGAAAAATGTCCGTATCTGCACTTTTATACAGCCCATATTGCATACTGCATATTTCCTAGCGTTCCAACCCCCCATTCCTGTTTATATCCGGCAGTTTTTTACCACATTTTTCTTCCTTAAAATTCCAGATTGCAGGAGAGTGATGCGCATCATGCATCTTACAACAAAAAATACAAAAAAAGAACAATTACCAAGTCATATGCAGTGCCTGGTGCCAAAACGCTTATAAGCCTTTCCTTATGCGCTGCTAAACCTCTTGCATGACCTCATGAAAAAGTGTCAGCCCAAAGGCCGTTTTAAACGGCGGGCCTTCCCGAACACAATAGGTATTGTTCCCCTCCCTGCTGCGCTGCGCCAGAAGGAACAGCTCATTCCCGTTTTGATGCTCGTACGCATCCATGGCGTAATCGTACAGATGGGTCACAAAAAAAACCTGAACGTTGGCCTCCGCAAGCGCCGGAACAATCTCCTTCGCAAGGCGCTTTGCATCCATAGGTGTGGTGGTCTGAAAGGATTCGTTCATCAGCAGCATCGCGCCCGGCTTCATCACGTCCACAAGCCCGCTCAGCTTGCTTAGCTCCACTTCCAGAAGGCCCATTTGCATATGTGTATCCTCCCCGTTGGGGAAGTGGGTGTATATGCCTGTGTACACCGGGCAAATGTACTGCCTTGCCGCAACAAACATGCCGCATTGGGCCATCAACTGATTCAGGCCCACGCTTCGAAGGAATGTGGTCTTCCCGCCCTGGTTGGGCCCGGTAATGATGACCTGGCGCTTTTTAGAAAAGCAAAGTTCATTGCCTACCGGCCTGCTGCCTACCTTCAGCGCAAGCCCCGGGTCAATGAGCATCACTGCCTCATGCCGCTCCTCGCCCTCGTGAAATTCCGGATAGCAAACCTCCACCTGAAGGGATGATAAACGTTTGTAAAGCCTGATGCATCCGGCATAGAATTTCAGTTGAAAATCAAGCCTTTCCAAAAACCGCTGAGCCGCCCTGTTGAACCCTGCGATAATCCGGCAAACGGGTGCCAGCGCCTTTTCAGTAAGCTCCTGGGCATTTTGAATCAGTGTGATGCTATTTAAAGGAATCGCAACGCTGTGAGCAGCAGAAGGGTGGCGGGTTTTTTTCTCCGGTTCCAACAACCTGCTCAGCACAACGGCCTCCTGTTTGAGCCCTTCCCCAATTCGGCCGCTGACGGCAATGTCAGTTCCCTGCCGAAGGGCAGACAACTCCTTCAGCCGGGATTCGATAATCGAAAGATATTCACCGGTAAGCGCACCGTTTACCGCATCGCACAATTGAAGCAGCCCCGCCGCTGCAAAACCGCTCCTGCCATGATTCAGCAAAGCTTTGAGCTTTTGCAGGCTCTGAACGAAAATCATGGCAATCTCCGTTTCGTTGACAATTTTATTGCTGTTGGAAATGACCTTGTCATATTTGGGCTTTACGTATTCGGCATATTTTCGCGCATCACTGATGGCATCCCTTGCAACCGACCATAACGATTCAAAGATGCTTTCATGCTTCAGTGCATCCCGCACAACCTCATTGCGAAGGCGGATAGTATGCATGTTCACAAGCGGGTTTGTCAAAACAGCGGCGCAGGATTCGTAAACAGCCTTATCACCACCGGACATCACATCCAGAAGAATTTGAAGCTTCAAATCCCTGATGATATCGCGCCCATAGGACGATTGCTCCCTGATGGGCTCCTCCATATACAACAAATCAAACTCCATGGCCAATCCGCTCCTTGATCTTAGCAAAAGTGAGGTGGTGCCGCAGCGCGATTTCGTTGACATAGGCCTTGCCGTCGGCTTCCGCCCGCAGGATCTTGTACAGCCGCTGGCCGCTTTCCTTTTGTACCTGTGCCACCATGCTTACGGTGTGCTTTACGCACAGCCCGTCTATATGCGTCACACAAACCACATGCGCACCGGCATCACAAAGCAGCGTCAGCGTTCGGTCTGCCATATCCAGCGCGTCCTTTGCTGTGGCGGAGGAAAAAAGCTCGTTGAGGATTACCAGGCTGTTTTTTCCTGCGCTTTGCAGGATGGGCTTTAGCCGAAGCAGCTCTTCCTTCAGCTTTCCGTTATCCACCGCGGCGTCCTCCGGCTGTGTAAACTGTGCGTATATTTCGCTGTACAGCGGGAGGCATGCCCGTTCACAGGGAACGGGCAGCCCCAAAGCGGCAAGCACCGCAATCTGACCGATGCTCCGGGCAAAGGTTGTTTTTCCGCCCTGGTTTGCGCCTGTGATGACGGCA
>JAEZLW010000098.1 GCA_023415145.1 Bacillota bacterium
AATCTCCGGACACTCATGGATGATAGGGGCTACAGGCATACGGAAACCGTACCAGGCGATAACGAAGAAGTTCAAAAGACAAGCAAGCGCAATGAAACGAACGGGCTTTCTGTTCCAATTGACGAAGCAGAATAAAAACAGTAATGCATACTCCGTCAGCACGGCGATCCAGTGCCACTGGGATACTGGCAAGGGTACACGGCCTTGCAGAAGGGGACAGGCCGCCTCTATCGCGAATGCCAATGTTGGCAGCCAAATCAGCCGCAGCGGGTTTTCCGCAATGTATTTGAGCCTCCCGCCGCACAGGAAGCTCAATGGGATAGCCAGCAGAATGAAGTAGACTAGAATCATGCTTCAGGCTTTTCTCCTTTTTGGGATCGATTGATCGCCAGGAATGTTTCCACCACCGCCGGATGAAACTGCTTTCCGCTTTCCTCCACAAGGATGGAAAGCGCTTTCTCTTCCGACATGCCTGATCTGTAAGGCCGGTCACTGGTCATGGCATCAAATGCGTCGGCTACACCCAGAATGTAGGCTTCAAAGGATACCAAGGTATGGTCAAGCCTGTCCGGATAACCCCGTCCATCATAACGTTCGTGATGGTGGCGGATCATCTCTTTGATTTCATCGGAAAGCCCTACCTTTTCCACAATGCTGACGCCAATGGCCGGATGCTCTTCTATGCGTCGGAATTCATCCTCCGTCAGCTTTGCCGGTTTTCGAAGAATGATGTCCTCAATACCGATCTTGCCGATGTCATGCAAAAGCGCGGCGATTTGAATTTCCTTCACTTTTTCCTTGGGCAGTTTCAAAGCCGTGGCTATTTGCACAGCAAACGTTTCCACGCGGCGGGAATGGCCTTCCGTATAGGTGTCCTTCGCTTCCATGGCGGATACAAAGGCGTGAATCAACTTCATGTGCTGCACCTGGGAATCCAGGTACAGTGCCCAGGCATACCTTGCAAGAAGCAGGGGAAACAGCATTAAAATGGCCAACCAGTGGCCATTTTCCATAACGAACAGTATAGCAATTAATAACCCGAGGGGCATGGCAAAAAGTACGTTGGGCAACAAACCTCGAACCATATCTACCGCTTCTATTATGGTGATCTGCTTGTTCAAAACAAATACGAAATTAAGAATGATATAGTTCAGTAAAAATGCAAAACTGGTAAAGAGAAAGGCTGGCCAAATCACGCTGGGGAGGGTAGCTTTGCCCGGTGTACCACCAGCAGCAATAAACAGCAGGCTTGGGACCAGAATGGATATCATTAGGTTGCTATTGTTGAAGGCCGATTTCAAAAACGAGGTGTTGTACAGGTGGAGATACGTTTTTGTACCCTTGTCATATTCAACGGTAAAAAGAGAACTTATCAAATAGACGCACATAGCTGCGAAAGGCCCTTTTGTTATGACGGCAGCCAAAATACTGACGACCGATACATCCAACGCTTGTTGTCCGTCTCCATAATGAATGGGCAATGAACGGCACAACACACATAAAATAATCAAACAGATCATTTGTTGGATTTCAAGTGGCAAATTTTGATGATTTAGATTTCCTATATATGAATAAAAGGCATAAACTGCCAGCATCAAACCGATAGTTATAATAAAATATGCATAAAGTCTTGCCGTTTTAGACGTAAGGATCACCTCAATCTCTAAGAATAGAGGAGAGCCATTATATATGAAAACAGGTCCGCCACGCCCATAGCACTACCTCCAGGTTACGAAAGCCCCACAGGATAAAACCAAGGACACCAGGGACATCAACGCGACAACGATCTTGGCCTTCTTCACGGATATAGCCTCCTCTAAAGGGCTCTGCCATTCGCTAATAGGACAGGCTATATTCACTTCGCTAAGATGCAGCGCGCATATGGCGTGGACGGACCTGTTTTCAACTGGGAGTAGAGGCCATAAAGGCCAGTTTGCGGTTCAGGGCTGATAAAGTGGCACGAACGATGGCCTGGGATTCATCGACGCTGCATTCCGCGGCCCCAATGAGCACCGGTGCGGCCTGCATATTCATGCACTCAATAGCAACCATGACCACCTTGATACTGGAAAGCTGGGAGAACTGTACCGACAACAGCAGGAAAACATCTTCCACACCCAGGAAGCTGTGAACCGCCTGAAGAACGGCTGTGGCAACCGCACGGGGCCGCTGGATGGGTGTATTCCTGCAGGAGCAGCGGCCGGTGTACTCGACATCGTCCTTCGTGAGGGAAATCTTTACGTTGTATTGATTTCCCATCACATTCTGTGAAAACTCATGCGTGCGCAGCCTGACTTCGCCGGTAGGCGTAGACACCACATGCTCATCAGACTGAACGGGATCCTGCCGTAGTTGGGCGATGCTGATAATGCGGTGATCTACCGATATATCATAAGCCGATGCCAAAGCTGATTGTACATCCCGCATGATCTGTTTGGGATGGCGCAAGCTGCTGCCAAGGATATGGATTTCGGTGATGGAGCCATCCGGTGCCAGATGGACGTTTGCAGCAAAAACACCCGTGAGGCGCATAAGCAACTGACGGTACATATCCTCCTGGGATTTTACGGATTCAGAAAATGCATCGATTGCCATGTGAGCGCCTCCCTGTGTATATTGAAAATTCATTGGTAAAATCTCTATTGGAAATGTACACCAATTAACCTTGTTACATTATAGACTAAAGATGTTAATTTTGCAAGGAACTGATGCAAAAAAATATTCATTTTTTTTACGGAGCGAAATATTTCGTCATAATATTGAAAAATATTCTCAAATATGTGAAAAACATTGTTGCTTGTTCATGATTTGTGTGCGATTAGCAATAAATGCTTTTGGAAGTGCCAAGCAGGATAATTGTAGCACAAGCTAATTTGTACGGTTTTTGTTTCGGATAATAGCCGGCCGAACCGCGGGCCCGTTCTTGACGCGGCCAATGCTGTCAAAACGCGAACCATGGCATGGGCAATCCCAACTGGCAGTGTCAGGTACATATTTCAGCCTGCAGCCCATGTGGGGGCAGCGGGGTGCGCTTTTATGGGGAAAGCCGGATAAAAAGGCTGCGGATGTTGCACCAAAGGTGGATACTACAGGAAGTGAGCTGTGCTTCACGGTGCGGGCTGGGTCATAGATTTCCGCTTCGGGAAACGGTGTGCCCAGAATTCGTGCACTGATCGTTTGGGCAGCTGCCATGCTGCTTGTCATTCCCCACTTGGAAAAGCCTGCCGCTACATAGTGATTTGGTGTCCTGCGGCTGTATGGGCCGATGAAGGGCAAGCCGTCCGCACTCATCAGATCCTGGCCATGCCAGGCAGCCACAGGGCGGGAATGGGGGAATAGATTTACAGCTTTTTGACGGAGCAGTTCCCCATGATTCATGTTTGTCTGCGATCCGCAGGTATAGTCAAAAGCGCTCAATAGTGTCAGGCTGTCCTGCCTGCGCAGGGAGAAGCCTCCTTTTGATATATACAGGTACATTCCTTCATAAGCAGGCGTATCGTTAAGGGCGATTACGTGACTGCGCTGCTGCCTTGCCCTTAGAAAATACCAGCCAGGGAAGTTGATGATTGGAAAATGGGTTGCGATGATGACAAAAGGGGCATGCACGGAGCCTGTTTCGGTGGATACGCTTTGAGTGCTTATCGCCCGTACACGGCTATCCTCAAAAATGCGGCCGCCCAAGGCTGAATAAGCATCTGCCAGGGTGCATAAATAAGCATATGGGTCAAACACTGCCTGGGCCGGTATTGTCAACAGCTTGCTTGCTGGAACCGGGCAAGCATCCGCGCAGCGCATTGATGCGGCAAGCCCGGCTTCCTGAGCCGCGGCTTCTTCTTTTTCCAGTAAAAGTACCTCATTACGGCTAACCGCTGCTAGTGATGCGCTTTGCCATGTCCAGGAACATGAGATGTGCAGTTCCTCCACCAGCCCTGCCATTGCGCAAAGAGCATTTGTTTGGCTTGCGGCATATGCCGCGGAAACCTCCCGGCTCCACTTGTTTTGAAGATGGCTGTATATCAACCCATGCTGTACGGTCACCTTGGCCATGGAATGGCCGGAAGCGCCTTGCCCCAGCCTGTCAGCCTCCAGTAGTACAACGTTCATACCACCTCGTGCCAGCAGGTATGCGGTTGTAACGCCGCAAAGGCCGCCGCCTACCACCACTGCTTCAGCCTGCTGCTTGCCTCTCAGCGGCGGACAGGCGGTTCTTTCCCCAGTCACCCAAATGGGATGACCATCCATTTTGCTGCATCCCCCTTCTTTGCAGGGCATTGAAAAAGTGGCTTCACCACTTACCCGAGTTTGTGCCATTTCCCGGCGGGCTATGCTCACTATCAGGCAGTGGTGTTGAGAAAGCATGCTGCTTTCTATGACCTTGCCAAGCGGAACGGTGGCTGTTATAATGGGCACATCATTGGGAAAATGGTGGTCGATCACGATGGCGGAAATTGTCGTTACCCATGGGATACCTTCTGACTCTTTTTCCATACTGGAAGGCCACAGTGTATCATACCCGGAGTTTGGCCATGCCTATTTGCGTGAGGAACTGTTTTCACTATTGGCTACCGCTGATGCGGTGCTGGCCTGCGGAGCCATGAACGAAGAAATGATCAACGCAGCGCCGAGGCTGAAAATCATCAGCAATTATGGCGCCGGTTATGACAGGATTGACGTGGCGGCCGCCACACGGCGGGGCATCCCGGTCACCAACTGCCCTCAAAGCACAGCTCAACCCACAGCGGAGATTGCTATCGGTCTGATGCTATCGTGTGCCCGGCGAATTGGCGAACTGGACAGGGAGATGCGCAAAGTGCCGCCCGAATCGCTGTTCGGCATGGGACGCTTTATGGGGTTTGGGCTCACAGGGCGAACACTTGGCATTGTCGGGTTGGGGAATATCGGCACTGTCGTTGCGCAGTTTGGCCGGATGATGAACATGCGGGTGATTTACTTCAATCGACGCAGACTCCCTCAGGAGTTGGAGCAAGGTGCGGAATATCTGCCTTTGGATGAATTGCTTAAAACGGCGGATATCGTCAGCATTCACTGCCCGTTGACGGAGGAGACCCGCAACCTTCTGTCTGCGGAGCGGCTCTCGTTCATGAAGCCCACGGCCATACTTGTCAACACAGCCAGGGGAGCCATTGTGGATTATCAGGCTTTGGCAATGATGATAAAGGAAGGCCATTTATTTGCCGCCGGGCTGGATGTGTTTCCCCGTGAACCTCATATCCCGGCAGAGTTGTTGGCGTTGGATAAAGTCATCGTAACGCCCCATATCGGCACCAATACGAAGGAAGCAAGGAATGCCATGGCACGGGATGCCTGCATCCGCATTCTGGATGCGCTCGCCGGAAGGCGGCCCCCCAATGTGGTGAATCCAGAGATTTATGAGTAACAAAAAGAGGCTGCTTTTTGTGATTCCATCACTGTAAGCAGCCTCTTTTTCTATCCGCCACACCCCATTTTAATGGGAAGAGGAAGTCAGCTTCTCAATTTTCTTGGGCACCAGCAAAAACAGTCCGCCGCCAACGATGAACATTAACAAAACCGGGATTACGCCAAGATACGGCTTTTGTGTGGCGTGCCATACCAAACCGAAGAGGAAGGGACCCAGTACGGCGGAAAATTTTCCAAAGATATCGTAAAAACCAAAAAATTCGTTGGCGGAATCCGGTGGCACCAGCTTGCCGTAGAAACTGCGGCTCAACGCCTGAATGCCGCCTTGGGCAGTACCCACCAGCACTGCCAGTGAGACAAAGCCTATCAAGAGCGGCGTTTTGCCAAGCGTCCGGAGTGGTTCAAGGAACATGGCCACCGCGCAGATGACCATATAGGTGATGATGCCGGTTAGCAGCATGGTCCGCACGCTCCACTTGCGAGCCAGCAAACCATACAATATGGCGCAGGGGAAAGCCACCAACTGTACCACCAGCAAGATAACAATTAATTCTGTCTGCCCAAGGCCCATGCTTTTACCGAAGATGGAGGCCATATGGATGATGGTGCCTACGCCGTCGATGTAAAAGAAGTAAGCCAATAGAAATAACAGTACAGCCTTGTTTTTAAGAATTCGGAGAGCAACTTGAGTTAAACGGGAGATGCTCTGCTTTACAAGACTGCCGCGCAGCATAACAAAATGCCGCTGCTTAACTGACCGCCACATGGGAATGGTGAACACGATCCACCACACGGCAGTAATGAAGAAGGATATCTGACAAGCCGTATCGGAGGGGATGCCGATATTTTGGCCAAACATGATCAGCGCCAGAGCGATCAAAAGGGGGATGGTGCTGCCTCCGATGTAACCCATGCCGTAACCGAAGCTGGACACCATGTCCATGCGGTCTTCCGTGGTCACATCCGGCAAAAAGCCGTCGTAAAACACGCCGGAGGCGTTAAAGCCAATGGAACTTAGTATGTAAAGTACCAGCATCAACTGCCAGTTTCCGGTAAAAGCAAGAAGTGCCGTAGCCGAGGCACCCAGAAGCACAAAAACGGTGAACAATCGCATTTTATAACCTTTGTAATCGCCCAATGTACCAAGGATGGGTGCTAGCAAAGCGCTGACCAAAGAGGCAATGCTGGTGGCATAACCCCACCAGGGGCCGGCATTGGGAATGCCTTGCGCCACTTCCTCATAGAACGGCGGCAGCACAATGGCCAGAATGATGGCGGCAAAAGCGGAATTGGCCCAATCGTACATGATCCAGCCCTTTTCTTCCTTTGTGAATTTCTGGAACATAATCATCTGCCTCCATGCTTTATTTGAGGATCAGAACAATGGTGCCTGCAGTAATCAGTCCGCCGCCCAGTATGGTTTTGAGGGATGGCGATTCGCCCAGGAATAAAAAGGCCAGTACCATGGTGATGACCACGCTGAACTTGTCAATGGGCACTACCAGGCTTACATCGCCCATCTGCAATGCTTTGAAATAAAACAACCATGACAGCCCGGTAGCAATACCGGAGAGTACAAGAAACAAAAGGTTACGGCCTGTGACATCGGTAAGGCCCCGGTGCTGGCCAGTGACAAATACAACAGTCCAGGCCATGATGACCACGACTACCGTACGGATGGCGGTAGAAAGATTGGCGTTGATGCCGGTGATGCCAATCTTGGAAAGAATGGCGGTCAGGGATGCGAACACCGCGGACAGCACTGCATATACGATCCACATACGGATACCTCCGGCAATATGAAATAAGATATCATTTTCCTCATTATAACAGTGTTGGCATCAAAGAACAAGAAAGAGGAAGGTGAAATTTCACCCAAGGAAGTATGAGGGAAACACCGGCACTTTTCATAATAAAGATCACGTTCTGTTAGTGCCTGTACAAATAGAGCAAGGGACTGGTCGTAAAGGGTGAACCATATGCACCGTGTGCTTTTCCATTTCAGCGGTAAATTCCATTGGATTGCCCCAAATTGACAGGGGAAAAGGCTTGACACACCATATGAACCTTGTATAATAAATCAACGGTAACTATTTTTGTGGCTGTGCCGTAAAACGCGTTTTGGCGCTGGTTGTACGGAAGAATGGAGGCACCGCATGCAGGAAATCAAGGTAACGCTGGCAGGAGAACGCAAGGTAAAGCCGGCAGATGAATCCAAACTGGGCTTTGGCAAAATCTTCACAGATCACATGTTTTTGCTGGACTATACGCAGGGCATTGGCTGGCACGACGCAAGGATCGTTCCTTACGGTCCGTTTGCCATGGATCCCGCTTCTATGGTGCTGCATTATGGCCAGGCGATTTTCGAAGGAACGAAATGCTACCGCACCAATGACGGTGGTATGCAGCTTTTTAGGCCCAGGGATAATTTTGCGCGCATGAACCGTTCTGCCCAGCGCATGTGCATACCGCAGCTGGACATCGAACTGTGTATGGAGGGTCTTGTCCAATTGCTTCAATTGGAAAAAGAGTGGGTACCCCATACGAAAGGGACATCACTGTATATCCGTCCCTTCATCATCGCGACAGATCCGTTCCTGGGGGTGCATGCTTCCAAAACGTACCGCTTTGCCATCATCCTGTCTCCAAGCGGAGCTTATTATCCCGGCGGGCTTGCACCCATAGGCATTTATGTGGAGGACGAGTATGTCCGGGCCGTCCGGGGCGGCGTGGGCCATGCCAAGGCGGCAGGCAACTATGCAGCCTCCATCCTGGCAGCGCAAAGGGCTGAGGAGAAGGGCTATGTACAAGTGTTGTGGCTGGATGGCCTGGAGCGCAGATACGTGGAAGAAGTAGGCGCCATGAACATGATGTTTGTTTACGGCGACAAGATTGTGACTCCGGCACTGAGCGGCAGCATTCTGCCAGGCATCACCAGGGACAGCATTTTGCAGCTGGCTGCGTCCCAGGGATACAAGGTGGAGGAAGGGCGTCTTGCAATAGATGATATCTTTGAAGATATCAAAGCCGGAAGGCTGACGGAAGCCTTTGGCACAGGCACGGCGGCGGTGGTATCACCCGTAGGCGAGCTGTGCTACAAAGGCGAAAAGGCCAAGATAGGTGACGGCGGTATCGGCAGGGTGACACGCCGGCTGTACGACACGCTGACAGGGATTCAGGTGGGGCAGGCGCCCGATCCGTTTGGATGGGTGGTCAAGCTTCAGGAATGATTGCATTGAATGGGGAGGTCGGGCCATGCAGCGCGAGGAAAGCGTACGCGCCTTGAATTGGTGCGAAAAAACAATGAGTGTGCTGCGGGAGAAACAATTGGAGGCGTGTGAAAAGCGCTTGAGCAGCTACCCCAAAGTGGGCCTGTTCGACAACTGCACTCTTTCCGACATCCAGCATTTGTGGGATATTTCATATTATGCCATGGAAAACCCGGATCTTTTCAGGCTGCATCAGGTGGATGAAGTACAGGATCTGGTGCTGCGCAGGCTTCCCCAGGAAATTGCTTATGTGTCTGTCCGGGAACATATGCTTCTGGAGCGGCTGCTTACTTTTGAAGGTGAAACGGAGCTTCTGGACTGGGACGAGGCCGGCGCCGCAGAAGCGCTTGTGGCAAGGCTCTGGTGCACGCTCAACGTGGAAGGCGAACATATCTACCTGCATTTGCCTCAAGCGCTGCATGTTCCCATGCTGGAGGCCATGAACCGCAAAGAGCATGCGGAGGCCCGTGAAAAGGTGTTCCGCTTTGATGCCACCATGCATGGGCTGTTGTACATTGCCGGATTCCTGCATGCCCAGCAGCCAACGCTGCACTTTTTGCAGGAGGTGTGCTGCAAGATGGAGGCGGAGTCGTACGATTTTGCCCAGCGGTATCTTCGTGCCACCTTTGATTATACTACCGATGTGCAGGGAGAAATGATTCTTGTACATCCCGGCCTGGCGGACCCGGAGCATTTGATGCGCCAGGTACGCAATCACGGCATCACCTCCCTGGAGTTGTCGGAAACGATGATGCTGGGCGGAATGAACGGCATTTTTCCGGAGGAAGTGCCAATCAGCGAGGAAATGTCCGGCGTTCTGAAAGGTGCGCTCCGCCCGGAGTATACCCCAGAGGAAGCGGTGGAAGACTTGCGTATGCTGGCCAAGCAAGGTGTTTCCCTGCCTGAGATGGAAAGCGTGCTCTCTTCCATGCTATGGGTGATGCCCACGCCAGCCATGTACAGTGCTCTAAAGAGGCTGACAGCCCAGACACCCCGTTGGGCAGGACTGCAAGCGGCATTAAAACACTGATATGTTTTGAGAAAATGGCCTTGCCATTTTGCGAAGTTTCCGGAGGAAAATGTGGCCGTACTGGAAGTAATCATACCTGATGACATTAAGCCCATGCGGCTGGATAAATATTTGATGCGCGTGCTTCCCGGACTGCCCGCCTGGGCCATCCGGGAAGCTTTTTCCCGCCGGGATGTAAAAATGGATGGCCAACGTGTGAATGCAAACGTTCATACGATGCCGGGTGCGCTGATCCTTTTGTACGGAATACAGGACATAGGTGCCTTGCCGCTTGATGTGGTGTATGAGGATGAGCATATCCTGCTGATCAATAAACCTGCCGGCATCAGTGTCCAGGCTGATTTGGGCGGGGGAACCACGGTGGAAAGCCTGGCGCTTGACCACGTGCGCAAAAGTGCGCTTGATGCGCTGCCGCCCAAGGCATGCCACAGGCTGGACAACCAGACCTACGGCCTTTTGCTCTTGGCCAAGGACAGACGGGCGGAAGAACTCATGACGCTCGCATTCAAGGAAAGATCCATCAAAAAGGCGTATACCTGCCTGACAAAGGGCACACCTAAGCTAAGGGAAGCCACGCTTAATGCTTTTTTATTAAAGGATGCAAAGGCAGCCCATGTTCAGATTTTTGATCATCCGGTGCCCGGTGCACTGCCCATTACAACAGGTTACCGGGTGATGGAAGCGGGCAGCGTATGCCGCCTGGAGGTGGATTTGATCACCGGGCGCACCCATCAAATCCGGGCGCATCTTGCGCATATCGGTCATCCCATCCTGGGGGACGACGCGTATGGCGATAGGGCATACAACAGGGAGCATAACACAAAAAGACTGATGCTTTGCGCTACATCAATGACCTTATCGGGAAAAGAGGACCTTTCTTATCTGAACGGGCGGACGTTTACAATCCTTCCGCCATTTTGATTCTTATTGCACAAAGGAGATTTACATGGAAAACTTACCGGTGCGTTTGATTGCCATGGACATGGATGGAACTTTGCTCAACGACGATTGCAATATATCAGAAGACAATGTGATGGCCATGCGGGAAGCGGTGGAAGCAGGCATTCACCTGGCCATCGTAAGCGGCCGGGCGCCGGAGGATATCAGCTATTTTATGTCGGACGCGGGGTTTACAGATTGTTTTGTGGTGGGGTTGAATGGTGGTTATTGTCTTGACAAACCTCACGGCGAGGCAATCTTTACGCAGTACATGAATGACGGCGATGTTAAAAAGTGTATTGAGATCCTGGAGGCTGAGCATGTCACCTATTCCGCCTTCGGGCGCAGCCATATTGCCATCAGCCGTCCTTTTTTAACTGGGGAGGATCTGGATCATTGGGGCACACACCTTGCCCGCAAAGGTCATCTTTTGTATACATACGGCATGGACGGTATCAATATGCAGCGGGCCCTGGGCACCAACAAATTCGTGTATATTGACCGGGAAGACCAGGTTCGGCTTGCCCGCATCCGCGGGAAGATTGAAAAAATGCCCGGCGTTCTAGTTACCAGTTCATGGATCAATAACATTGAAATCATGCCAAAAGGCGTTCACAAGGGAACGGCTTTGGCTGCTCTGGCAAGTAGGCTGCATATTGATAATTCCCAGGTGATGGCGATAGGTGACAATGACAACGATATCCCCATGCTGGCCTGGGCTGGCATCGGCGTTGCCATGAGCAATGCCTCACAGGGGGCAAAAGAAGCGGCGGAGTTTGAAACAGATGACAACGAAAATGCAGGGGTGGCCAAGGCAATAAGGCGGTTTGCACTGGGAAAGAATATGTAAAATCGATAAGTATTGATCTGATAAAAGCCATCGATAACGAATATCGATGGCTTTTATATTGCTTGTGGCCAACGTAGAAATATTCTGGAGAGGTATTGAATATATATTTAAAAAGATGTATAATAATGCAAACCATCAAACAGAGTGGACAAAGGTGGGATGTATGATGCAAAAAGGCTACCTGCTGCTGGAAAATGGACAGATGTTTGAAGGCAGGACATTCGGCGCCGAGAAGGAAGCGTCGGGTGAGCTTGTGTTTACAACGAATATGACGGGCTATCTGGAGACGTTGACGGATCCGAGCTATTTGGGCCAGATGGTGGTGCAAACCTTTCCCATGATCGGAAATTACGGCGTGATCCCGGAGGACTTTGAAAGCAAGGCTCCGCGTCTGTCTGCTTATATTGTTCGGGAGTGGTGCGGGGTACCCAGCAACTTCCGCTGCCAGGGAACGTTGGATGAGCTTCTGAAGAAGGCGGATGTTCCCGGCCTGTATGATCTGGATACCAGGGCGCTGACGAAGATCATCCGTCAAAAGGGTGTCATGAATGCCATGCTGCTTCATGAACAACCTGCGGATATTGCTGCTTTAACGCGATCCATGAATACATGGCTTTCACCCAAGGTGGAGGATGTGACATGCTCGTCGGTGGAAAGGGAGTCATCAGGGGAAAGCAAATTCCGCGTGGTCTTGATAGACTTCGGGGCCAAAGGCAGTATTGGCAAGAATCTTGTTCAGCGAGGCTGTGAGGTGATCACCGTGCCCTCATATACGACGGCGGAAGAAGCGCTGGCTTATCAGCCGGATGGCATAATGCTCTCCAACGGGCCCGGCGATCCAGCGGACAACAAGGGTATTATCAGTGAACTGCAAAAGCTGAGCGAAAGCAAGGTTCCCGTTTTCGGCATCTGCCTTGGGCATCAATTGCTGGCCCTGGCAAGAGGCGGGCAGACGGAAAAGCTGAAATACGGCCACCGGGGCGGAAACCAGCCGGTAAAGGACCTGCAAACGGGACAGATGTACATGTCCAGCCAGAACCATGGCTATGCCGTATCCGTTCATCATTTGCCAAAGGGCAGCCGGATGCGTTTTGAAAACGGCAATGATTATACCTGCGAGGGCATCGACTATCTGGATATTCCGGCCTTTTCCGTGCAGTTCCACCCGGAGGCTGCCTGCGGCCCGCTGGATACCCGCTTTTTGTTCGACCGCTTTCTGGCGCTGATGGGAGGGAAGAAAAATGCCGCTGAATCCTGATATCCGCCGTGTGCTGATCATTGGCTCCGGCCCCATCGTCATCGGTCAGGCGGCGGAGTTTGACTACGCTGGCTCCCAGGCGTGCCGGGCGTTGAAGGATGCAGGGCTGGAAGTGATTCTCGTCAACCCCAATCCTGCCACCATCATGACCGACCAGGCCAAGGCCACCAAGGTATATATCGAGCCCCTCACGCTGGAAACCATCCGGCGCATCATCATGAAGGAAAAGCCCGACAGCCTGCTATCCACCCTGGGCGGGCAGAACGGCCTTACCTTGTCCATGCAATTGGACAAGGAAGGGTTTTTAAGTGCGCACGGCGTGAAGCTTTTGGGCGCAAGACGGGATACCATTGAAAAGGCGGAGGACCGGCAGCAGTTTAAGGATACCATGCAGTCCAACGGCCAGCCGGTGATCCCTTCCAAGGTCGTGACGGATGTGGAGGCTGCGCTGGAGTTTGCGGTTGAAATCGGCTATCCGGTCATCGTGCGGCCCGCCTATACTTTGGGTGGAAGCGGCGGCGGTATAGCCTCTCATAAAGATGAGCTCAAAGAGATTGCCGCAAACGGCCTTCGCATGTCACCCATTGGGCAGATTTTGGTGGAAAAGGGCATCTCCGGCTGGAAGGAAATCGAATTTGAAGTCATGCGCGACGCTATTGGGAATGTGGTGTCGGTTTGCAGCATGGAAAACTTTGATCCTGTTGGTGTTCATACGGGGGACAGTATTGTAGCTGCCCCAGCGCTTACGCTTGCCGACAAGGAATTTCAAATGCTGCGCAGGGCAGCGCTTGACATCATCAGCGCACTGAAGGTGGAGGGCGGCTGCAATGTGCAGTTTGCGCTGCATCCTGATAGCTTTGAGTATGCTGTGATTGAGGTCAATCCCCGTGTATCCCGTTCCTCCGCGCTGGCCTCCAAGGCCACAGGCTACCCCATCGCCAAGGTGTCGGCGCAGATAGCCATCGGATACACGCTGGACGAAATTCAGAATGCCGTTACGGGCAAAACCTGCGCCTGCTTTGAGCCTGCGCTGGACTATGTGGTGGTGAAGCTTCCCAAATGGCCTTTTGACAAGTTTGTGTACGGGCGGCGCACCCTGGGCACCCAGATCAAAGCGACCGGGGAAGTAATGGCCATCGGTACCTGCTTTGAACAGGCGCTGATGAAGGCGGTTCGCGGTGCGGAGATCGCCCAGGACACGCTTCGCATGAAAAAGCTGAAGGGGTTTTCCACGCAGGAATTGCTTAGCCTCATTGGCGAGTGCACCGACGAGCGGCTTTTTGCGCTGTATGAGGCAATCGATCGCGGCGTTTCCCTGGAGGATTTGAACAGCCTCACAAAAATCGACTTCTTCTTCCTTCACAAGGTTCAAAACCTGCTGGAGTTGGAAAAGCTTCTGGCCAAGGGAAACCTTACGGAGGAAACCTACCTTCAGGCAAAAAAGTACGGCTACCCGGATGCGGCCATCCGCCGCATCAGCGGTTGCGAAATCAAAAACCCCCGTTCTCCCGTTTACAAGATGGTGGATACCTGCGCCGCGGAATTTGAGGCACAGACGCCTTACTTTTACGCCACCTATGACGAGCAGAACGAGGCGGAGGAATTCATTGCACAAAAGGGCACCCAAAAGCCCTGCGTAGCGGTTTTGGGTTCCGGTCCCATCCGTATCGGCCAGGGCATTGAATTTGACTACGCTTCCGTCCACTGCGTTTGGACGCTAAAGCAGCACGGTTATGATGTGGTGATGATCAACAACAACCCGGAAACCGTGTCCACAGACTTTGATACCGCCGACCGGCTGTACTTTGAACCCCTCACCCCAGAGGATGTGATGGGCGTTTTGCACACCGAAAAGCCCATGGGCGTGGTGGTGGCCTTCGGAGGACAGACAGCCATCAAGCTGACGAACTTCCTGTATCGATCCGGAATCAATATCCTGGGCACCAGCGCGGACAGCATCGACGCGGCGGAGGACCGCAAGCGCTTTGACGAGATTCTGGAAAAGGTGCACATCCGGCGGCCTTCCGGCTGTACCGTGCGAACGCTGGAAGAATCCCTTCAGGCGGCTTCACAGTTGGGCTATCCGGTCTTGATGCGCCCCTCCTACGTGCTGGGTGGTCAGAACATGATCATTGCCTTCACGGAGGATGACATCCGGGAATACATGCAGATCATTCTGGCGCATGGGATTGAGAATCCCATCCTCATCGACCAGTACCTGCTTGGTGTGGAGGTGGAGGTGGACGCCATCTGCGATGGAGACGATGTGCTGATCCCCGGCATCATGGAGCATATTGAACGGGCAGGTGTCCATTCAGGAGATTCGATAGCTGTATATCCCGCCTGGAATCTGAACGGCGCGCTGATCCAGCGGCTGTTGGAGGCCACACGGGCGCTGGCCCTGGAAATGAATACTGTGGGACTGATCAACATACAGTACGTGATTCACCACAATCAGGTATATGTGATTGAGGCTAACCCCAGGGCTTCCCGCACGGTTCCCTATATCAGCAAGGTCACAGGCCTGCCCGTGGTAGACCTGGCCGTACGCTGCATGCTGGGGGAAAAGCTTACCAATATGGGCTATGGTACGGGGCTGTACCGCCAGGCACCCTATTACGCGGTGAAGGTGCCCACCTTCTCTTTTGAAAAGCTGGCGGATGTGGATACACACCTGGGGCCTGAGATGAAATCCACCGGCGAGGTATTGGGCGTTGGCCGTACGCTGGAGGAGGCACTGTACAAGGGTCTGATCGGTGCCGGCTATAAAATGAAAAAGTCGGGTGGCTTGCTGGTTACGGTTCGGGACGGGGACAAACGGGAGGCTGCGGAGGTGGCACGCAAGTTTGCCGCCTTGGGCTTTTCCCTGTATGCCACGCCCGGAACCTGCAAGGCCCTCGTGAATGCCGGGCTGAAGACAGCAGAAGTGAACCGGGAGGATACTGCAGCATTATTGGAACAGGGTTTTGTACACGTCGTAATCTCCACTTCCAGCAAGGGCCGCTTTCCCACCAAAAACAGCGTACGGCTCCGGCGCAAGGCGGTGGAGCGGGCCATCCCCGTGCTTACCAGCATGGATACCGCCAATGCATTGGCCAACTCTTTGGCGTCGCGGTACTCCCAGGAGAGCATGGAGCTGGTGGACATGAACCACATGCGCAAGACAAGGGAAAAGCTGCACTTTATCAAAATGCGGGCCACAGGCAACGATTACATTTACTTTGACTGCTTTGAGCAGGAGATTTTAAGCCCGGAATCGCTGAGCGTTAGGGTATCCAGCCGCCGCAAGGGCATCGGCGGCGATGGCATTGTATTGATTCTGCCCTCCCAAAGGGCAGACGCGAAGATGCGCATGTTCAATGCGGATGGCAGTGAAGGGCAGGTGGCCGGTAACGCCATGCGCTGCGTGGGGAAATACCTGTACGAATCCGGCCGGGTGCACAAGGATTCTATCGTGCTGGAAACAGGCGGCGGGCTGAAGTCCTTGCAGCTTTATGTGCGGGAGGATACGGTGTATTCCGCCTGCGTGAAGATGGGGCAGCCGGATTTTACGCCATGGAAGGTGCCGGTGAAGCTGGAGGGTGAGGTCATCCGCCGCAAGGTTTTGCTTGCAGGCGGCGAGTGGGAAATTACATGCCTTTCCATGGGCAACCCCCATTGCGTGATTTTTGTACCGGACGTGGATCAAGTCGACCTGGAAGGAATAGGCCCGGCCATGGAACATGATCCGCTGTTTCCCCAGCGGGCCAACATCTCCTTTGCCCAGGTGATCGACCGCAACACGCTGAAGATGCGGGTTTGGGAGCGGGGCATAGGCGAGACCTGGGCCTGCGGTACGGGGGCCTGTGCCGTGGCTGCCGCGGCTGTGCGCTGCGGCCTGGCCGACAGGGATACGGATATCTCCCTGCGGCTGATCGGCGGTGAGCTGGTGATCCGTTATGACGACGAAGGCATATGGATGACCGGGGATGCACAAAAGGATTTTGAGGGGGATATTGAGATTTAAGAAAATAGGCGCTGTCTCTCGTACAGGAGGACAGCGCCTTTTGATGATCTTGTGTGTTTTAATGTTCTTGTGACTTCACCATATGTGTTTGTCATAGGTTCATCCATGAGTTATTCCTCCGGCCAGAAAGCGTAAAGCTCCTCGCTCATCAGCTTATCCGCCTGCCCGTCTGTCCAGGTGTCAACAAGGGAAAGAATGGCGGATGAATCTTTTTCGCGGATGAGAAGCGTGCTGGTGACCGTGGCGGAAAACTCAGTCTTCTCTATCAAAACAGGCTGGGTTTTTAAGTGGTGCAGCACCTTGTCCCACTGGGGATAGGCGATTTCCACCCACCAGCGCTGGCTTTTTTCCATCACGGCTACCTGGGCAGCGCTTAACGCCTGGGCGCAGGTGTGGCTGTAAGCTCTGACGAGCCCGCCCGCCCCCAACAATATACCCCCAAAATACCGTGTCACGACAACGCATACATTTGTAACTCCCCGGGCGCGGAGCACTTCCAGCATGGGCAGGCCGGCGGTACCGGAAGGCTCTCCGTCGTCGGAATAACGCATGATGCCGGCGTTCTGCCCGATCACGTAGGCATAACAGTTGTGGGTGGCATCCCGGTGCTCCTGCCGTATGCTTTGTAAAAATGCCAAAGCCGCCTCCTCGCTTTGGGCGGGGGCGGCATGGCCGATGAAGCGGCTTTTGCTGACGATATACTCTTCGCTTGCCGTATATTTTACTGTTTTGTAGGAATTCATCCCTTGAGCACCAGGCGGCAGTAGTTCTTTTTGCCTTTGCGCAACAGCAGACCGTCGGTTGAAATGGCTTCCGCGGGAATGCGGTATTGGATGTCCGCAATCTTTTCTGTGCCAACGAGTACCGCACCGGCCTGCACCATCTTCCGTGCTTCGCCGCGGCTTGCACACAGGCCGCACATCGCCAGTAGGCTGGTGAGGTGGTTATCTTCTGCCAGCATGGCTTTTGTGACTTCAAAGGTGGGTACATGATCGCTTTCCGCGCCGCCGGCGAACAGCGCTTGGGCGGCATCTGCTGCTTTCTCCGCTTCCTCCTCGCCGTGGATGAGCTTGGTGATTTCAAAGGCCAGCACCCGTTTGGCCTCGTTGATAGCGGAATCCTGAAGTGTCCCCAGGCGGTGCACTTCCTCCATGGGCAGGAAGGTGAGCAGCGCCAGAAACTTTTCTACATCATGATCGTCCACATTGCGCCAGTACTGGTAAAAATCAAAGGGCGAGGTGCGCTCCTTGGACAGCCACAAGGCACCGGCTTCTGTTTTGCCCATCTTTTTGCCGTCATGGGTCATGATGAGCTTGAAGGTAAGGGCAAAGGCATCCTCCTGCTCCTTGCGGCGGATGAGATCGGCTCCGGCAAGGATATTGCTCCACTGGTCATCCCCGCCCATTTGCAATCGGCAGCCATAATCCTTGATCAGACGCAAAAAGTCGTAGCTTTGCATGAGCATATAGTTGAACTCCAGGAATGTGAGCCCCTTTTCCAGCCGCTGCTTGTAGCATTCCGCCGTCAGCATGCGGTTGACGGAGAAAAGCGCACCGATATCCCGCAAAAAATCCACATAATTGAGCTTAAGCAGCCAGTCGGCGTTGTTTGCCAAAATGGCCTTGCCGTCGCTAAAGTCGATCAGTCTAGCCAGTTGACCTTTGATGGATTGGGCGTTTTGATCAATATCCTCTTTGGTGAGCATTTTGCGCATGTCTGTTTTTCCGCTGGGATCGCCTACCATGGTTGTTCCGCCGCCGCACAATGCAATGGGCCGGTGCCCAGCCTTTTGCATATGTGCCATGGCCATGATGGGAATATAGTGGCCAACATGCAGGCTGTCGGCGGTGGGATCAAAACCAACATAGTAGGTGACCTGCTCCCGCTCCAGAAGCTTATAGAGGTCCTCCTCAAAGGTGACCTGGGCGATAAAGCCCCGTTCTTTTAAAATATCAAGAATGTGCATACCGTCGTCCTCCTGTTATTGCATGGCTTCCAAAATGACCTGCTTCAAGATGGCCATGCCCTCGTGAATCTTTTCGATGGGGCTGTTGGAGAAGTTGAGCCGCATGGTGTTTTCATGACCGCCCTGTGCGAAAAAATGGCTTCCGGGCACATAGGCCACCTTTCGTTCCACGGCTTTCATCAAAAGCGCCGTGGCATTGATGCCTTCGGGAAGCTCCGCCCATACGAACAGGCCGCCTTCGGGCCTGGTATAGCGGGTGCCCTCGGGGAAATCGGACAATTCCTCCAGCATGGCATGTAATTGCAATCTGTAGCTTTTGCAGATGGAGGCCACGTGGCTGTCCAGCAGATCTTCACGGAAGAAGGCGTCCACCACGGCCTGGTTCAGCGTAGCGGTATGCACATCGGCTGATTGCTTGCCGATCACGCACTTGCGCAAGATGTTGGGATGTGCCGCGATGTAACCTACCCGCAGGCCTGGGGAGATAAGCTTGGAGAAGCTGCCCAGGAAGACCACCAAACCTGACTTGTCATAGGATTTGATGGAGGGCAGCGGTGTGCCTGAATACCGCAAATCGCGGTATGGATCGTCCTCCGCCACCACAAAGCCGTACTTGCCCGCCAATTCGGCAATTTGGGGCCGCCTTTCGGCTGCCAGCGTTTTGCCGGTGGGGTTCTGGAAGGTGGGGATGGTATAGACCATTTTGGGGTGGTGTTTGATGATGGCTTCTTCCAGCTTGTTGATACAAAGGCCGCCCTCATCACTTTCCACCGGAACAACGCACGCCTGGTACAGCCGCATGCATTGCATGTTGCCAAGGAACGTGGGGTTTTCCACCAGAATCACATCACCGGGATTGATCAGCGCTTTGCACAATAGATCCATGGCCTGGCTGGAGCCGGATACGGGAAGGATATCCTCCGGCTTCACCTCAAAACCGAACTGGCGCATAAGGTACGGTGCTAGGCTTTCCTTCAATGGGGCATACCCTTCCGTTGTCCCGTATTGCAGTATGTTTTTGCCGTTTTCCCTGAGTACCTTCTGGCAAAGTCGGGATACGGTGTCCTCCGGCAAGGCGCTGGAGGCCGGGTTGCCGCCGCCGAAGGAGATCATGCCCGGGGTGGCCATGAGCTTCAAGATTTCCCGGATGGCGCTTCCTGTGATGCCGTCAAACCGTTTGGCAAAAGTCAATTCCGTTGCGTTCATGGTTTTCCTCCTTTAATGCTTCGGGGAAAGAAAACGCCTTCCCCGGTTTGGGGAAGGCGGCGATATGCCACGGTACCACTTCCATTCAGCACGCCCTTTAAGGCAGTGCCCTTTGCGGGAAAAATAGTGTTTTCATCTTTCCCATACGCTGTATCCGGCGCACCGGCTTGACCTACGCGGCAAATGCTTTCGGCTCAGAGCTCCGGGAGGTATTCCCTTGAAAATCGCCGCTTCTTTCCACCTGCCAGAAGCTCTCTTAAGGCACAACCATCAAGGTACTTGGTCCCGTCATCGCTTGTTGTTCCCCATTATATTCAGGGAGAAGCGGGCTGTCAAGCACCTATCGTTTCAGCTTTCTTTTTTTCAGGTAAGATGCATGTAGATTGCCTAATCCCTTGTGAAAGTGAGGCGCACCATGCACATTATCAAGCGCAACGGAGTTTATGAGGAATACCGCGGTGAGAAGATCACCGCCGCCATGGAAAAGGCATTTATAAGCGTTGGACAAGCACCGAAAACGGAAACGCTTCATCAGCTACTAAACCATGTGGAGCATCACATGGACACAATCGTGCCTGTTACCGTGGAAGCTATACAGGACCTGGTAGAGCAGGCGCTGATGGCGATGGAGTATTATCAGGTGGCAAAAAGCTACATTTTATATCGGGAAAACAGGGCGCGCCTTCGCAGGGCTTGCCGGGAATTGTCAGACTCTCTTTCAGAGCCCGGACTTCATGAATGCCTGATTCAGATACAAAGAGATTTCCCGCAGGAGGATTATGACCTTACGCGCCTTCACTTAAAGTATGCTTCCTTTTTGAAGCCCGGCATGACGGAGGATCAGCGATTGTCCTCACTTGTAAAAGCTGCCGTGGAGATGACTGCTCAGGAAGCACCCAAATGGGAATACATCGCGGCACGGCTGCAGTATTTCTGTTTTGAAAAGTCGCTTCGGGAAGAGCTGGCCCGCCGGAAGATTGGAAGCCTATATGAAAAGATCCGTCATCTGACGGAGGAGGGGCTGTATGGTGCGTACATCCTTGCACATTACTCCAAGGCGGAGATCGACCTGTATGAAACATACATTGAAAATGAACGCAACCACCTTTTCAACTATGCGGGTCTGGACTTGCTTTTGCAGCGTTATGTGGTGAGGACTCACCGCCACGTGCTGCTGGAAACACCTCAGGAAATGTACCTGGGCATCGCCATGCACCTGGCCATGAAGGAAAAGCAGGACAGGGACATGTGGGTGAAGAAGTTCTATGATATGCTGAGCCTTTTGCAGCTCACCATGGCGACGCCGACCCTTGCCAATGCCCGAAAACCCAACCATCAGCTTTCCAGCTGCTTTATCGATACCATGCCCGACAGCCTGGATGGCATTTACCGTACCATCGACAACTTTGCCAGAGTAAGCAAATTCGGCGGCGGTATGGGTGTCTACCTTGGCAAGGTGCGGGCCAATGGCTCAAGCATTCGCGGCTTTGAGGGGGCTGCCGGCGGCGTGATCCGCTGGATCAAGCTTCTCAATGCTACCGCCGTAGCAGTGGATCAATTGGGCATGCGCCAAGGGGCCGTGGCGGTGTACCTGGACGTTTGGCACAAGGACCTGCCGGAATTTCTGCAGCTTAAAACGAATAATGGCGACGACAGGCTGAAAGCTCACGATGTATTCCCTGCCGTGTGCTATCCGGACCTTTTCTGGCGTATGGCCAAGGAGAGTCTTGATCAAAGCTGGTTTATGATGTGCCCGCACCAAATCCTTACCACCAAGGGCTATGCGCTGGAGGATTACTTTGGCGAGGAGTGGGAAAAACGGTATCTTGACTGTGTGAAGGATGCACGGATATCAAAGCGGGAAATTTCCATCAAGGAACTGGTGAGGCTGATTTTAAAATCCGCCATCGAAACGGGTACACCATTCGCCTTCAACCGGGACACGGTGAACCGATTGAATCCAAACAGCCACGCTGGCATCATTTACTGCTCCAACCTGTGTACGGAGATTGCTCAAAACATGAGCGCCATCCAGCTTCTAAGCCGCCAGATTACCACGCAGGACGGGGAAACGGCGGTAGTTACCATTACAAAGCCCGGGGATTTTGTGGTGTGCAACCTGGCAAGTCTATCCCTGGGCGCTCTGCCGGTGGAGGACGGCGAGGCCATGCAAGAACTGGTGGTTACCGCAGTGCGGGCGCTGGACAACGTGATCGATTTGAACTTTTATCCGGTAGAGTACGCTGAAGTAACCAACCGCCGTTATCGCAGCATCGGCCTTGGAGTGCACGGCTATCACCACATGCTGGCTAAAAGGGGAATTGCCTGGGAAAGCCAGGCGCATTTGGACTTTGTGGATGCGGTGTTCGAGCGCTTGAATTACGCCGCCATCCAGGCCAGCAGCCGGCTGGCCAAAGAAAAAGGTGCCTATTCTCATTTTGAGGGAAGCGACTGGCAGACGGGGAAGTATTTTGAAAAACGTGGCTATACAGATGATAAGTGGCTGAAACTGAAAGAGGAAGTTGCAAAAAGCGGCATGCGCAACGCCTACCTGCTTGCCATCGCACCCACCAGTTCTACCAGCATCCTGGCTTCCACCACCGCTGGGGTAGATCCAGTGATGAACCGGTTTTTCCTGGAAGAAAAGAAGGGGATGATCCTGCCCAGGGTTGCGCCGGAGCTTTCAATGGCTACCTACTGGTATTACAAAAACGCCCATCAGATCGACCAATCCTATTCGGTAATGGCGGCAGGTGTAAGGCAGCGGCATATCGACCAGGGCCAGAGCCTGAACCTGTACATTACCAACGACTTCAGCCTGCGCCAGGTGTTGGATTTGTATATCAAGGCATGGGAGTTGGGCGTCAAAACGGTCTACTATGTGCGCAGCAAGGCCTTGGAGGTGGAGGAGTGCGAAAGCTGTGCCTCATGAAATATTTTGTTTGAAGGAGAAATGTACATGGCCATCCTGACAAAAAAGCCCCTGTTCAACCCGGAAGGGGATATACAGGTGCATCTTCGGCGTATGATCGGCGGCAATACCACCAACCTCAACGACTTTAACAATGTCAAGTACGCCTGGGTAAGCGACTGGTACAGGCAGGCCATGAACAATTTCTGGATCCCCGAGGAAATCAACCTGAGTCCCGATGTGAAGGATTATCCGAAGCTTAACAAAGCGGAGCGCACCGCCTATAACAAGATACTGAGCTTCTTGATTTTTTTGGACTCCATTCAGACGGCCAATCTGCCCGCCATCGGGGAGTATGTCACCGCCAACGAAGTGAATCTCTGTCTGAGCATTCAAAGCTTTCAGGAATGTGTGCACAGCCAGAGTTACAGCTATATGCTGGATACCATCTGCAGCCCTGATGAGCGAAACGACATCCTGTATCAATGGAAGACGGATGAGCATCTTCTAAAGCGAAATACGTTCATTGGCAAATTGTATAACGCTTTTCAAACCGACAAAGACGATTTCACGCTTTTAAAGGTGCTGGTCGCCAACTACATCCTGGAAGGCATTTATTTTTACAGCGGCTTCATGTTTTTTTACAATCTGGGACGCAACGGAAAGATGCCCGGCTCCGTTGCGGAGATACGCTACATCAACCGGGATGAGAACACCCACCTGTGGCTTTTCCGCAACATTCTGTTGGAGTTAAAAAAGGAGAAGCCGGAACTGTTCACTGTGGAGCGCACCGCCTATTTGCGGGATATGGTGGCGGAGGGCGTTCATCAGGAGATTGCCTGGGGAAAGTACGTGATTGGGGAATCCATACCCGGCTTGAGCAGCGCCATGGTGACGGACTATATCAAATACTTGGGCAACCTGCGCTGTCTGGGCCTGGGTTTTGAACCTTTGTTTGAGGGGTATGAGCGGGAGCCCAAGTCCATGGCGTGGGTCAGCCAGTATGCCAATGCCAACATGGTCAAGACGGATTTCTTTGAGGGCAAAAGCACGGCGTACGCCAAAAGCACGGCATTGGTGGATGATTTATAAAAAACAGCGTTGATTTTCTCTTCTCTTTCATGATTTTACAAAAGCTTTCAGCAGCCTTCATGGAGAAGCCAACAATTCCAGTTGCGGTTTCATCCAAAATCCTGTATACTAGGATTTGACCTTGCAGGAGGTGGGCTTTTCGCGCGGCTTAACTGCGGGAGAAGCAGATGAAAACAATTGAACTGGTATTACATAAAATCAGGCCTCTGCAGGTCGAATGGCGGACATGCGGCAATTGCTGCTCTTAAGGAGGCAAGGACGATGGAATGCAAGATAAAGAATGACATCGGCACGATTTATATCACCGAGGACGTCATGCTCAAGGTCGTGGGCTACGCTGCATTGGAATGCTACGGCATTGTAGCCATGTCCAGCAAGCGTGCAAAGGACGGCCTGGTGGAATGGCTGGGCCGGGAGAACTTGTCCAAAGGGGTACAATTGCGCCTGGTGGACGATATGCTGGATGTGGATCTGTTCATCATCGTAGAGTATGGCATTTCCGTTGCTGAAGTCTGCAAAACCATTGTGGAAACGGTAAAATACAAGCTGGAAAGCATGACTGGCGTAAAGGTGCGCCACGTGAATATTTCGGTGGAAGGCATCCGCATTTAATAAAGCCACCCGACGGGAGGAAATACCCTTGATTCAAGCAAAAAATATTGACGGCCTTTTGCTGCGCGATATGGTGACGGCCGGGGCCTCTCTTCTTGAGAAAAATCGGGAAGCTGTGGATGCTTTAAACGTATTCCCGGTACCGGATGGGGATACGGGTACCAATATGTCCCTGACAATGATGTCGGCTATACGGGAGCTGAACGGCAAGGAATACCTGTCCGCCGGTGAAGCCGCCGAGGCGCTGGCCAAGGGCGCGCTGAAGGGTGCTCGCGGCAATTCCGGCGTGATCACCTCCCAGTTGTACCGCGGCTTTGCCAAAGCACTGGAAGGCGTGGACAGGATTACGCCTGCCCTCTTTGCCCAGGCGCTCAAAAGCGGCGCAGAGATGGCTTACAAGGCGGTGATGAAGCCCAAGGAAGGCACCATATTGACAGTTGCCCGGGTGGTGGCTGAGGATGCCATGCGCCAGGTGCAGCTTGCGCCGGATGATTTTGAAGGCCTTATCAATGTAATGCTCACCAGCGGCGATGCAATTTTGCGGCGCACGCCCGATATGCTGCCGGTGTTGAAGCAGGCTGGTGTGGTGGACGCCGGCGGGCGGGGGCTGCTGCTTATCTATGCAGGGTATGCCGCGGCGCTTAGGGGCGAACAGATTGAATCCGCCCAGGTGGATTTCCATGCCGATGCCCACGATGTCGAGTTCAGCGACGACCATGATGCGATAGGTGAAATCAAGTTTGTCTACTGCACGGAGTTTTTGGTGCAGAATCTGCTGCCAACCGCGCAGGACAGCGATATCGATACCTTCCGCCGCAGGCTCAACCGCATAGGCGACTGTGTGCTGGTGGTGGGGGATTTGAGCCTGGTCAAGGTGCACGTGCATACCAATGACCCGGGTAAAGCGCTGCAATACGGCCTTGCCCTTGGCGAACTTGTAAACTTGAAAATTGAGAACATGGTGGAACAGCGTCGGGAGCTGCAGCGCAAAAAGGAAGAAGAGAAGCAGCAACAGCCGCCCAAGGATTACGGCATGGTGGCTGTGTCGCTGGGAGACGGATTCTCCCAAATCTTCCGTGACCTGACGGTGGATGCCATTGTGGACGGCGGTCAGACCATGAATCCCAGCATTGAGGATGTTCTGGCGGCTGTCAATAAGATCAACGCGAAGTGTATATTCATTTTCCCCAATAATGGCAATGTGATTTTGGCCGCACAGCAGGCGGCGGAGCTGTCGGAAAAGGAAGTCCACGTAATCCCCACGAAAAACGTGGCCATGGGCATTGCTGCCGCAGTGGCCTTCCAGCCGGAACTTGGTAGCACTGAAAACGTACGGCGCATGAGCGAGGCGGCGCAGAGGGTAAAGACGGGTACCGTTACCTATGCCGTGCGTGACAGCGAGTTCGAAGCGCTTCATATCAAGGAAGGCGATATCATCGGCCTTTGCAACGGCAAGATACACTGCAAAGGCACAAGCGTTCGGGAAGTAGCGCTGGAATTGATGCAGGAACTGGTAACCGATGACGATGAACTGATCACTGTCTATTTTGGCAAGGATACATCCGAGGAAGACGCCGGAAGCCTTTCCGATGAGATTACAGAACTTTATGACCATTGTGATGTGGAGACCCACATGGGTGGGCAGCCTCTTTATTATTACTTGATTTCGGTGGAGTGACATGAACCTGAATGATTTGCGCGGCGTTGGAAAAACGCGGCTGGAATCTTTGCGCGCAGCGGGAATACTCTCGCTGCGCGATCTTTTGTTTTTTTTGCCCACCGGATACAAGGATACGACGGTCATCTGCGCCATTGGCGAGCTTTCGCCTGGGCAGACGGCGGCGGTGATGGGCTCCATCAAGGGAAAGATCAGACTCAGCCGCTTCAGGGGCCTTTGCAGCGTTACAGCTTCCATATGGGATGAGACGGGGCATATCGACTGCATTTGGTACAACCAGCCCTGGATGGAGAAAAACCTGTCAGGGCGGGAACAGGTGCTTTTGTACGGACGAGTGGAGGAACGCAAGGGGAAACGTCAGCTATTGAATCCATCCCTGGAGGAAGAGCCGGGGATCGTTCCCGTTTACAGGCCACTGGATGGGCTGCCAGGGAAAATCATGCGCAGCCTTATGGAAACAGCGCTAACCCAGGTGGAGGATACCTGCCCGGAAACGCTGCCCAACAGCCTTCGCCTGCGATATGGATTGTGTGAAAAAAATTACGCCATTCGGCAGGCCCATTTTCCCTACAGCCGGGAAGCGCTTGCATCCGCCCGCCGCCGCTTATCCTTTGAACAGATGCTGCTTTACCAAACGGCTCTGGGGCTGCTCCGGGACCGGAAGGAGCAGGGCGTTTGCATCCCGGTAGATTCAAAAGAGCTGGATACGTTCTGGCAAAGCCTGCCCTTTGCGCCGACCATGGCGCAGCGGCGCGTTCTTCTTGAAATCACAGAGGACCTTTGTGCACCGCATCCAATGGCCCGGCTGGTTCAGGGGGATGTAGGCTCCGGCAAGACGGCGCTTGCCTTTGGCGCGCTATATTTGACGGTGCGCCATGGTTATCAAGGAGCGCTGATGGCACCCACCGAAATTCTTGCCCGTCAGCATCTGAAAAGCGCCGAGGCGGTTTTGTGCCCCCTTGGCATTACGTGCGGGCTCTTGCTGGGCGGTATGAAGGCTGGCGAGCGCCGGGAAGCGCTTCGTGCCATCCGGGAAGGAACATGGCAAGTGGTAATCGGCACCCATGCGCTGATATCCGAAGGGGTAGATTACGAGCGCCTTGGCCTTGTTGTAACAGATGAGCAGCACCGCTTTGGCGTTCGCCAGCGCACGGCACTTGCCCGCAAGGGAACAAGCGGAGCAGGGGAGCTTCCGCCCAATGTGCTGGTGATGTCGGCCACGCCTATCCCAAGAACGCTTGCGCTGATCCTCTATGGTGATCTGGACCTTTCGGTGGTGGACGAGCTTCCCCCGGGCCGGACGCCAGTCACCACCCGCATCGTGCCGGAAGAAAAGCGGGAGGCGATGTATGGCTTCATCAAAAGCGAGGTGGCGGCAGGACGCCAGGCGTATATTGTTTGTCCGCTGGTGGAGGAGAGCGAAGCACTGAATGATGTGAAGGCTGCCCAGACCCATTATACCGAGCTGGTCGCCGGGCCGCTGAAAGGGCTGAGGGTAGGACTTACCTATGGCAAGCAGCCGCCCAAGGAAAAGGCCGAGGTGCTGGATGCCTATGCGGCGGGTGATTTGCAGGTATTGGTGGCTACCACCGTCATAGAGGTTGGCGTAAACGTGCCCAATGCCACCATCATGGTGATTGAGGATGCACAGCGCTACGGCTTGTCACAGCTTCATCAACTGAGGGGCCGGGTGGGCAGGGGCAGTGAGCAAAGCTGGTGCTTCCTGCTGGCGGAAGCCAACGAACGGCTGAAGACGCTTACGGCCACCAATGACGGTTTTGAAATTGCAAAAAAGGATTTGCAGCTGCGCGGGCCGGGGGAATTTTTCGGTACAAGACAGCATGGCGCTCCGCTTTTGCCCGGGCTTTCCATGGACGGCGATGTAAAGCTGTTGGATGAAACGCAAAAATGCCTGCGGGAGATGCGTTGCCAAAAGGGATTGAGGGTGGAATGGGCTATTATACAGGCACAGGCACGGCAGGATTTTGCCCACAGGCTGAAACAGGTGTCGCTCAGTTGATGCTATCAGACTTCTCCAATGGGTAGGTCTGGACAAAAAAGGGGATCTATGGTCATAATGATGAACATACCCTTAAAAAACGCTGGTATGATATTGCCAAACGGGGAAAAAGATAGTATAATCAGGCGAATGTTAGGAAGGACGAGCCTGGCATGCTTCTTTTTGTGTGCCTGATGCTTTTTCCACCGCATGGCCATCATGCGAAACCAATACCATTGAGGAGGACGAAACATGGGAACAAAGTATGTGTACCTGTTTAAAGAAGGCAACGCCGGCATGAAGAACCTGCTGGGCGGCAAAGGGGCCAACCTGGCCGAAATGACCACCATCGGTTTGCCTGTTCCCCAGGGCTTTACCGTTTCTACCGAAGCTTGCACCCGTTACTATCAGGATGGCAAGCAGATTGCCCCTGAAATCGTGGATCAGATATATGAAGCCCTTGCCAAGACAGAAGTCATCTGCGGCAAAAAGTTCGGAGACCTGGACAACCCCTTCCTGGTATCCGTCCGTTCCGGCGCTCGTGCCTCCATGCCCGGCATGATGGACACGATCCTGAACCTGGGCTTGAATGATGTGGCCGTCAAGGGCCTTGCCAACCAGACCGGCAACGAGCGCTTTGCCTATGACAGCTACCGCCGTTTCATCAACATGTTCTCCGACGTTGTGATGGAGATCAAAAAGGCCAAGTTTGAAGCTGCTTTGGATGCCGTGAAGGAAGAAAAGGGCGCTAAGTTTGACACCGATCTGACTGCCGAAGACCTGAAGGAAGTCGTCCGCCGCTTCAAGGCCATCTACCTTGCTGAAAAGGGCGAGGAATTCCCCCAGGATCCCAAAGTGCAATTGATGGAGGCCATCAAGGCCGTGTTCCGCTCCTGGGACAACCCCCGCGCCATCTACTACCGCCGCATGAACGACATCCCCGGCGACTGGGGCACCGCCGTCAACG
>JAEZLW010000184.1 GCA_023415145.1 Bacillota bacterium
AGCACATTGTCAAACAGCTTTTTCATCCGGCCGTCCTCTATTTGAGCTTGAAAATAAAGGCGATAACGTCGGCTACTGGCTTGTAGAAAGATTCAGGAATCTGCATCCCGATCTCCACCGATTCATACAAGCCTCTGGCCAGCGGCTTGTTTTCCGTCACGTATACGTTGTGCTCCTTTGCGATTCTCACGATGGTCAATGCAATCTGGTCCGCACCCTTTGCCACCACCACCGGCGCCCTGTCCTTTTTGGGATCATACTTGAGCGCTACCGCAAAGTGGGTGGGGTTTCTGATAACCACGTCTGCCGTTGGCACCTTGTGCATCATTCGCATCATTGCCATTTTGCGCTGTACTTCCTTGATGCGGCCCTTGATGTGCGGATCGCCCTCGATTCGCTTTTGCTCGTCACGTACTTCCTGCTTGGTCATGCGCATACGCTTTTCATAGTCCCACCATTGGTAAAAGAAGTCGGCAGCGGCAAAGGCCACCATGAACATCAGGATTTTTATGGTGATGGAAAAAATAGCGCCGCCCGTCCAGGCGATTCCGCTTTCCAATGTGTTCAGCGGCATACTGCGAATCTGCATCACCCGCGAAACAATATCGCTGTACAAGATCGCACCTATCACTACAATTTTCAGTATGGATTTGATCAGTTCCACCAGTGACTTTGCGGAAAACATGTTTCTAAAACCCGACATGGGGTTCAGTCTTGAAAGCTTAGGCTTGAGCAATGTTGCGGCAAACAGGAAACGGGTCTGCACACCGCCCAACACAACCCCCAGCAGCATGGCAACACCACTGATGGGAAGGATGAGCATCAAGGCGCTTACAGCAAACCTGCCAAGGATGGCTGATGCATCCATGGCGGTCAGACGGTCTACCGTTGCCAGGGAACCGTACCCATCCAGCAAAACCCGCTTCATGCCGCTGATCAAAGGACCGCCGGCCAGCCTTAACAGAAGTGTCAATGCCAATAGAGAAAGTGCGCTGACGGCATCCTTGCTTTGAAATATATTGCCTTTCTTCCGCTCGTCCTCCCGCTTGCGCGGTGTCGCTCTTTCCGTGCGGCTGCTGTCGGATGCCATGAACTCACCTCCCTCTCAAGCTTTTTTTTACGTGCCGGACAACATAACCGCCAGAGATTCCTGCAGCTTAGAAAACATCTGTGTGAGCGCATCGTCCATTAGCCGGGATGTCGCGGGAAGTGCAAGAATGACGATTGCCAGCCCAATGGCCAGCTTCACCTGCAGCCCGGCCACAAACATGTTGATCTGGGGTACGATGCGCATCAATACCCCCATGCCTGCCTCCGTCAAAAGCTCGGTGGCCAAAACCGGCATGGCCAGCTTCAAAGCCAGCAGCAGCATGTCTCCCAGTATCAGCGCCAGGTAACTGCCTGCGTTAAAGTCAAAAAACGCAGGTCCCGGCGGAAACAGATGGCAGGAGCTGCCCAATAGCCTGATCAGCGTAAGGTGACCGTTGGAGGAGAAAAAGAAGAGCGTGAGCATCAGGTGAAACACTGTGCCTGTGGCAGGCATGGATACGTTGCTTTGCGGGTCGTAGATTCTGCCCATGCCCAGACCCAGTTCCATATCCATGGCTTCCCCGGCCATCAGCACAAAGCTCATAAACAGGTTCATCAGGAAGCCCAATGCATAACCCACCAGCATCTCTTTCAGCAGCGACAGCACGAAGGAAATCGTGGAAGCAAACACGGGAGAAGGCACCGTGAGAACCGGCGTTATAAGAATGGATGCCAAAAGCGCAAGACCGACCTTCACTATGACCGGCACGTTTCTCCGCCCTAAGAACGGATGAAACAGCAATGCGCCCGACATGCGGGCGAACACCAGCAAAAGCAGCATGTAATTGTCAAAGCCGATCCGAAGCATCCATGTCCTCCCCAGGCCGCCAGCTATACCAGGTTGGCGACACCCGCAAAGATCCTGTTGGTAAATTCCACGATCCTGGCGATGATCCAGGCGCTTAGTGTGATAAGTACAAGGGCGATGGCCAGAATCTTGAACACAAAGCTCACATTCTGCTCATGGATTTGCGTGGCCGCCTGCACCACCGACACCAATATCCCGATCCCCACACTTACCGCCAGAAACTGAGCTGCCATCGTGATCGCCGTTGCCAGCGCATCCTTCAAAACAGAAACAATTTCCCCCTGCGACATACGGTTCCTTTCCGGCCTGCACCCTTTATATGTTAGTTGAAGCCCATCACCAGCGCCTTCAGCGTCATAGCCCAACCGTCCACCAGTACAAAAAGCACCAGCTTGAAGGGAAGAGAGATCAAAACCGGGGGCAGCATCACCATGCCAAGGCTCATCAGTGTGCTGGCCACCACCATGTCAATGACCAGGAATGGGAGATACACCATAAAGCCCATGATGAAAGCCCGCTTGAGCTCACTGGTGATGAAGGCGGGGATGAGCACTGTGGTTTCTATCTGGTCTGTGGATTCAGGCCGCTCAAAGTGCCCCATGTCTAGAAACAGGTTCAGATCCTCGGCATTGGTATTTTTCAGCATGAAACCCCGCAAGGGTTCAATGGCCCTTTCCGCCGCCGCGATCTGCGTGATTTCACCACGCTGATAGGGCTGATAGGCGGTTTCGTTGATCTGCCCGATCACCGGCGACATAATAAACAGCGACAGAAACAGCGCAATACCCACCAATACCTGGTTGGGAGGCGTCTGCTGAAGGCCGATGGCGTTGCGCACGCAGGAGAGAACAATCACGATACGGGTAAAGCAGGTGGTCATGATCAGGATGGAAGGAATCAGCGCAATGACGGTGAGGGTTAAGAGTATCTCCAGCACATCTGCGCCTTCTCCTGAACTCAACCCCTCCAGCGAAATGGATAGCCCGTTGGATTCCGCAAAGGCGGAATGGCCGGGAAGGACTGCCGTTACCACCACAAGAAACAGCGCAAGGACAGCGCTCGACAGTATCGCCTTTTTCCTCATGTCATCGCGCCATCCTGTCCCTCGTCGTTATCCGGCTGTGAAGGCGTCTGCCTTCCTTTTCCCATCGCCTTGGTCAGCGCGCCGAAAAAGTCATTCCCGGGCCGCTTGCCCTCCACACCCTTCAGTTCCTGCGGATCCACCTCCCGCAGAAGCTCCACTTTTCCAGAAGCAATGGATGCCAGGTGTGTTTTGTCTCCTACACGCACCAAAGCCAGGTAGGTATCACGGGCCAGCATCACGCGCTCCAGAACCTGTATGCTGCGGCCAGAGGAGTATGCATTATGATGCCTGCCCATCCATCTGGTGGTAAAGTAGGCTCCGGCTATCACAGCCATTACCGCCAAAAGGGGCATCATGGCTGAAAAAATGTCTTCCATGTCTTTCCTCTCCCAACCCGGTTTGCGTCGGAGGTATCATTTTTGAGCAGCAGCGCTGACAATTTCGGTGATCCTTACGCCAAAGT